>JAAZIT010000043.1 GCA_012800685.1 Clostridiales bacterium | reverse complement strand
CTATCGCCCTTAAACATGGCTGTAAATGTTCTATGGGAATCATGTGTATTTCGTCAAATATTATTATAGAATCAGCTAGATTATGAAGTTTTCTAAGCCTGCTACTTCTATAATGATAAATAGACTGGAAAAATTGGACACTTGTAGAAATGATTAATTTTGAATCCCAATTTTCGCAGGTTCTCTTTAGCTTTTCAGCAGTCCCAGTATTTTCACTTTCCTCTTTTTCAAAGCTATAATTTGAATGGTGCTGAAGAACTGGAAGTACTTTACCAAAAATACCTTCAAATGTTTCAGCTGTCTGCTCAATAATACTTGTGTAAGGAATTATATATATAATCCTCTTTTTATTTTCACGAATAGCCTGTTCTAATGCGATTTTCAAGCTACAAAGAGTTTTGCCACTACCTGTTGGCATATTTAAAATACTGATATCTCCACTTTTGTACGAATTTTCCAAAGCCTGCTTTTGAAGTTCAGAGCGACCTTTACGCACCTCGTTATCTTGAGAAAACTTTGCAAGTCGCTCATTTAAAAGATTAAGTGCTTCTTTAAAATCACCCTTCATACCTCTTTGGACATTAGGCTCGAAAAATTTTTCAGTGTCAATAAAGTCGGCGTCAACAAGGCATGAATACAAATATTTTGTCATAAAGGCATATAACTCTGTTGCCTCTTTTAAATTTCGAGTTTTTAAACAATTATTAAAATAGGTCATAACCTCGTCCGTATTTAAATCCTTAGGTTGGATTTCCTCTTTATATGCAGAGAAGTCTTCCGCTTTTCGCTTCATTCGCCCTGATAAGGTAGCCTTTTCGGGTAAATCCACATCACTCCCTCCATCAGGGAGACCGCTATGATGACCAGCTATACAAGATTTCAGCATTTGTTTAAAGAATTTGTTTTTATCATATAGTAGCTCAACCTCTTTTGCACCACTAATAGCATGTTCAACCCTTATATCTTCGCCGTTTATTCTCCTCTGAAACTTACTACTATACTTACCTAAATCATGTAATAGTCCAGCATTATAGGCTAAATTTGAAAAGGCGTTTACTGCAAAGGACTTAGCTAAATCCGCTGTTCCAGATAGATGCTCTTTTACACTTTGTGTTGTTCCATCGGAATCCTTGTGTGCAATATACTGCATTTCTCCACCTCCATAAAATAACAACTCATTAAAAATAACTGTTTAAATTTTAAACATTAAATATCCATTTAATATAAATATTAATTAATATTTACATAATAACATAATTTACCCATAATATCAACTGTTTTTTTGATTATTTCACAAAATTCTAGGTGAATTTCAACAAAAACAACTCAGAGCAACATTTTTCGACAAAATACTACAATTTAAATGTGGTTGGGGCTTTTTTAATATTTCCTTATAAAACAACAGATTTTTAGCTATTATACTATTTACAAGTAAACATTTAACAAAAAAAGTCTTTAAAAGCCTTTTCCTAAGCAACTTTTTGTCTAATTAATAATATAAATGTAATTGTAAAAGGTTAATGCTTATTTCAAAAACTTTTAATTACTTTATAATTATTTAATCTTACCTACCAATTCTTTTAGCTCTAACAAATACTACTATTAATATTTGTCAGTACAAAACTTAAATTAATATAAAACAAAAACGACTAATCAAAAAAGATTAGTCGTTTATTTAATCAATAAGTTATTTTTAAAATATATCTGTAAAATCAAAGGTTGCAAAATAGTCTTTAGGGGTTTCTGCACGACGGATAAGCTGGTTGCCTCCGTCTTCCTTTAGTAATATTTCAGCAGATCTAAGCTTTCCGTTGTAATTGTATCCTAGTGAATATCCATGAGCACCTGAGTCATGAATAACCAAAATATCGTCAATCTTAATCTTTGGCATCATTCTATCAATAGCAAACTTATCATTATTCTCGCACAGTCCACCTGTAATATCATATTTATAATCCCAAGGATCATTTTCTTTACCTAAAACTGTAATATGATGATATGCACCATACATTGCTGGTCTCATAAGGTCTGCTGCACAGGCATCAACGCCGATATATTCCTTATAGGTATGCTTTTCGTGAAGAACCTTTGTTACAAGATGTCCATATGGTGCAAGCATAAATCTTCCTAACTCGGTAAAAATAGCTATATCACCCATGCCATTTGGCACAAGAATATCTTCAAACGCTTTCCTTACTCCGT
The DNA here is from genome assembly GCA_012800685.1 of Clostridiales bacterium. Classification (GTDB taxonomy): domain Bacteria; phylum Bacillota; class Clostridia; order Oscillospirales; family Ruminococcaceae; genus JAAZZIT01. The sequence continues at coordinate 5,775 of JAAZIT010000043.1, read as the reverse complement.
CGCCAATTGCAAGAATATCGTTTTGAGGTCCTTCTGGAAGATAATTAACTCCCACTCCACCAGAAAGATTAATAAACTTAATATTTGCACCTGTTTCGTTTTTAAGGTCGACAGCAAGCTTAAATAAAATTCTAGCTAGATTTGGGTAATAATCATTTGTAGTTGTATTAGATGCCAAAAACGCATGAATACCAAAGTTTTTTGCTCCCTTTTCCATAAGAAGCTTATATCCGTCAAAAAGCTGGTCTTTTGTAAAACCATATTTAGCTTCACCAGGGTTGTCCATAATTTGATTTTCAATTTCAAAATGTCCACCTGGATTAAAACGGCAACAAATTGTTTCTGGAGTTCCACAAAGCTCGTCTAGCCATTGAATATGTGTAAAATCATCAAGATTAATAATAGCCCCTCGCTCTTTAGCAAGCTTCATATCCTCTTCAGGAGTAACGTTTGATGAAAACATTATATCATGTTTTTTAAAACCGCAAGCGTCCGACAGCATAAGCTCAGTTAATGACGAGCAATCCACGCCACAGCCTTCTTCTTGCAGAATTTTTAGTATATAAGGGTTTGGTGTTGCCTTAACGGCAAAATATTCTTTAAATCCCTTATTCCATGAAAAAGCCTTGTTTAATTTTCTAGCATTCTCACGAATTCCCTTTTCATCATATAGGTGGAAAGGAGTAGGATATTTTTTAATTATTTCTTCAGCCTGTTTTTTTGTAATAAATGGTGTTTTCATGGTTTTTTCAAGCCTTTCACAGTTATAGTATTCTAAAAATACTTTTTAATAATACCATTTTTATTAAATTTAGTCAATACTTTTTTATGAACATACTGTTTATATAGCATATGTATAGATTGTTATTTTATCTATTGCTTTTTTCAAGGTTATATTGTATAATTACTTAGTTAAATTAAAAGTTATTGGAGAGAATATTTTGAGCGATTTAAGCCGTAATTTAGAACAGGAAATTAAGCGCAGACGTACTTTTGCAATCATCTCACACCCTGACGCAGGTAAGACAACTCTAACAGAAAAGTTTTTACTTTATGGAGGAGCTATTGCACAGGCTGGAGCAGTTAAAGGAAAAAAGTCTGCTAGACACGCAACATCCGACTGGATGGAAATTGAAAAGCAAAGGGGTATTTCAGTAACCTCATCAGTTATGCAGTTTCAGTATGAGGATTATTGCATAAACATTCTTGACACACCAGGGCATCAAGACTTCTCTGAGGACACATACCGTACTCTTATGGCAGCCGACTCAGCAGTAATGGTTATTGATGCATCAAAGGGTGTTGAAAACCAAACCAGGAAGCTTTTTAAGGTTTGCGTTATGAGAAAGATTCCTATTTTTACCTTTATAAATAAGCTAGACCGTGAGGCTAGAAACCCATTCGAGCTTCTTGACCAGATTGAGCAGGAGCTTGGCATTGCCACATATCCTGTTAACTGGCCTATTGGCTGTGGTAAAGAATTCAAGGGTGTTTACGATAGACATAACAGGCACATTATGTCCTTTGCTGCAACAGGCGGAAGTCATCAGGTCGCTGCAACTGAGGTAGATTTATCTGACTCTTCTTTAGCTAACTTAATCGGCAGTGAAAACCACTCAAACCTAATGGACGACATTGAACTTCTTGACGGAGCAAGTGACGAATTTGACATGGAAGCCGTAAATTGCGGTTTACTTTCACCAGTTTTCTTTGGCTCTGCTCTAACAAACTTTGGTGTTGAGCCTTTTCTTGAGAACTTTTTAAAAATGACTACTTCTCCACTAGGAAGAAATTCAAGTCAAGGTCCAATTGACCCATTTGATGATAAATTTTCTGCATTTGTATTTAAAATTCAAGCTAACATGAACAAAGCACACCGTGATAGAATTACATTTCTTAGAATATGCTCAGGCAAGTTTGACAAGGACATGGAGGTATTTCATGTTCAAGGAAACAAAAAGCTAAGACTTTCACAACCACAGCAAATCATGGCACAGGAACGTGAAATAATTAGCGAGGCATACGCAGGTGACATTATTGGTGTATTTGATCCAGGTATTTTTTCAATTGGTGACACTGTATGCTCCCCTTCATGCAAATTCGAATTTGCAAGTATTCCAACCTTTGCTCCAGAGCATTTTGAACGTGTTTATGCTAAAGACACCATGAAAAGAAAGCAGTTTGTTAAGGGCGTAACCCAAATTGCACAAGAGGGTGCAATTCAAATTTTCCGTGAGCCTGACACTGGTATGGAAGAGGTTTACGTAGGTGTTGTTGGTGTACTTCAGTTTGATGTATTTGATTATAGAATGAGAAACGAGTACAATGTTGAACTAGTTAAAGAGGGACTCCCATTCTCTTATATAAGATGGATTGAAAACAAGGATATAGACCCAAAAGAATTAAAAATTAGCTCGGACACAAAGCTTGTTGAAGATTTTTCGGGAAACTATCTGCTCCTTTTCACTAGTGAGTGGAATATTCGTTGGGCATTAGAGCGTAATGAGGGGCTAATTCTTTCAGAATTTAATCAAGGGGATATTTAGTTTTTACTTTGTATTATTATACTTTCTTATAAAAAATATTAACTATATTTATAAATTTTTCACCCACAATTCTCACATAGAGAGTTGTGGGTGTTTTATAGTGCCACATTAATCAAATATGACGGTTCTTAGTCATAATATGACGTTTGATAGTCATAACTAACACAGAACAACATATGTTGTTGTATAGTATTGATATTGTAATTTATGATATATTATAGTAAAATTAAAAAGAACCACATATCATAAATCAATATATTTGTGGTTCTAAATAATTATATGGGAGGAATTTCAATGAAATTCAAAAAACTAATGGCAGCAGTTACAGCAACAGTTATAATGGCTACAGCACAGCTACGAGCGCAGGTGCAGCGATTGTAGCAACAAAGACTGTCCAAAATTGTAGAACAGATTCATATTTTAGCAATGGAAAGGGTGGATTCAAGAGCAAAAGCAAATTTACTCTAGTTGCCAAATTTGAGCATCAAAATGCTGAATTTGGCTCAGTTTATGCGGCAATGAATTACAATATTTTCACAAAAGATTATGTGAGGGCTAGGGTTGATGTTGGCTATGGACATAAAGCAATAGTGTCAACAGGAGAAGATCATCTTTATACTGCTGAGATAAAGAGCGGTGTGTCAGCAATCACTAAATGGGCTAAGCTATCAGGTGATAATGGGGATATAGGAAAAGCAACATTTTCCGGCATGGCTTATAATTAGTTAAAAACAAATTCTACTTTAAAAGGGTGATAAAATGCTTAAAAAAATCAAATCAAAATATCTTAAGGCTCTTATAATTCTATTTATAATCGCTGTATTCGCACTTGTGGGTACTACAATCGTATGGTTTATTTATTATAATAAATGTTACAAGCCAGCAATAAATAATCTTGGGGATTTTTCATCATATAGCAGTGACGGAATGACTTATTATTCATATGATGATCCCGAAACTTTCAACGGATATTATTGCCAAGTTCCTTTATTTTTATGGTTTCAAGGTGATTATCAGGCAATTACAAGTACAAAAACATTAGAAGACGGAAGTTATGTTACGGACTATACCTTTCAAGTTACTTATACACCACACCTTATTAGCAGTAAATCATGTGCTATGTTTATTGTAAGTGATTATACTAAAGCTAAACCTGCTGAGATTTCTGAAATAGATGGCGAAACTATGATTGAATTCAATTCAGAAGGTGTTGTTACTTATGCTTTTCTTGTAAATACAGATCTAGAATTTATATCTGGAGATAAAACGTCTTATAGAAAATTCTATGATGAATGCTTAGAGCTTTATGAAAGCTGTAAAGAGATTTATGGTGAGGAAGTGTTTCGATGACAAGCAAGGCTAAGTACATATTTTCATTCTTTATATTATTCATCGCACTATTTATAGCTGGTGAAACCCGTGCATATAACGCTTCAAACATTGTTAGTGAAGCAGGTACACACTGCTCATACGACGTTGATTTATTAGAAATCGAAGATGGCCCAGAAGGGCTATCTTCGATTATTAATATTATAAATAATGTATCTAAAGAAAACAATGTTAGTATTTTCTTTAAGCACGAAGATGGCGAAAGCGAAATTCATGAGATAAATTATATATATTACACAAATGATGCTAAGAAAATACTTCTTAATAGCTTGGATAACAAAACTGAATATAAAAGTTTTATTATGGGGCAAGTGGACTATGTATTTAAGCCTATGTCCGAGCTTCAAGCAGTCAGGTATTTTTCATTAACCTTTATTGGTAGTGAAGAAAATATCAGTTCGGCTAGAGCAATATTAGACGATTATTTAAGCGAAGATTATTATAAAGAACCACAAGAAAATTATCTTAATATTATAGTATATGTGATTTTTCTAGCTGCCCTTTTAGCTATTATTATGTTCACAATAGCCGACATTGAATTTAAGAAAAAGGACTATATAGTACAATATACTCTAGGCAATAGCTGTTTTGGCATGATAACAAGATTTTTCTTAAAGGACATTATAATATACGGAGCTATTATCGCTTTTGAAACGGCAATAATTTCACCTCTTAACAACATTATGTTTATGAAGTATCAAATATTATTGCTATATGCTGCAATAGTGGTATCGGTGCTTTTAGCGTACTTATCACTGCTTTTGGCAAAGCCTATTGAAGTCCTTAAAGGTAAAAATCAAGCAGCAAAAACATTGGCTGTCAATAGAGGTGTGAAGATTTTAATTTCATGCCTTGTGGTATCCGTAATAACGCTGTTCATAACCTTTTACATGAGTTCTTTAAAATATATAAAGTTAAATGACTTCTTCTTGGGGCATAAAGAACACAGCTTCTGCAATTTTATGAGCGAAAATGAAGCTGATATTCTCTTATCTTCTGATGTGCCGACTAACGTGCAAATCGCTCTGGACTATTATGATCAATGCCAGCCAATATCTCTCAACTATACATATTACAGTTATGGTGTAAAATCCGATGCCGATAAAAATGGTGAAACCTATTGTATTGAAGCCAACAGCAATGCTCTTGAATACATACGAGAGGCTATTCCAGAGATCTCGGATTTAAAAATAACAGAAGATATTCTAGTTATCATTCCACCAAATTATTCAGGTACAACAGAAGGCTTTATTGATAATGTAAATGGTGGATATGAGAAAGAAAAATATAATACAAATAATGTTCAGTTTTTCTATGCCAGTGAAAACTACTCGATTTTCGCCACCGCATCAGGAGAATTCTCTGGGTTTGACTTTGTTAACAACATCCCTATTTTTGTCACAACTATTCCAGAAAACCAATGGGATGCAGAGACCGTATCCAGCCAGTCAAGTCGCAGTTATCTTATGAAAATAGATGATAAACTTATCAACGAAATTGTTGAAAAATATGACGTAATATCATATTCTTATACCAACTGCTATGATTCGTACAATCATTATTGGAAGATTTATAGAACATCAGACCTATATCTTGGAGCTTTTTCTATACTGTTGATTGTTTTGGAAATCCTAATTATCTCTTTTTCAGTTAAGTTAGAATTCACATTAAAGCAAGAAGAGTTTTGCATAAAAAAGATTTTGGGGTATTCATTTTTATCACGATATGGAGAACTAATTATATCCATATTGCTAACAACATTAATATGCTTTTTTCTATGTGCTTATGTAATGAACATTTTTGAAATAAACTTGTTTATTGCTGTAATGGTGTGCTTAGG
>JAAZIT010000042.1 GCA_012800685.1 Clostridiales bacterium | reverse complement strand
TTCTATTCTTGATCTAAATTCTTTCTCATTTAAATTCTCACTTTCGCTTGCTTGAATTAACTCTTGCATTGTTGAAAACTCATTTTTTAAATAGTTGTCAAATATTAAAGGTTGCTCAAGTTTAATAAAATTAATTTCTTGATAAATCCCAACGCCTTTTAAAATGTTAGAAACGACATTGTCTATCATATAGTTTTGTTTGTGTTCGCTTAATAAATTAAATTCAATAGGTGTTATTTGAACCACACCAGTAAAGCCTTCTTCTTTATGCTTAATTAAATCATCTTCATATTTTAGTATTGAAGATATTGCTTGAATGTTTTTCTTTCCACGCTTTTTGCTTGAAAACTTTTTCCTTGCTCCTAAAAACTTTAAACCATAGCCTAATGCTTGATAAAGTTTTATTTCACCAAGTGGAATATATAAAGGTGCTACCACCATTAAAATAACAATTGCAATTGTAAACTTGTAAGGTAAGTTGCTAGTTACTGCAAGAGAAATGAAAGCAAGGCTAATGATAGCCAGCAAAACATCTGGTATGGTTATGTTTTTAAAAAACTGTAATTTAATTTTTGTATTTTTTGGAATTATTCGCACTATATTTGCTCCTAAATTTTTTTCATGGTATTATAACTTTAAATAATAAAAGGAATAACTTAACATGTTACACGAAATGAAATTGCATGAAGATCCATTTAACTCTATAAAGAATGGAACTAAAACAATAGAAATGAGAATGTTTGATGAAAAGCGAAAGCTAATACAAGTTGGAGATAAAATAATTTTTTCTTTATACTCTGATAACAGTAGATCAATAATAGTTGAAGTTATTAACTTACATAAATTTAACAACTTTTCGGAATTGTATTCTAATTTCAATAAAATATCATTAGGCTACAATAAGGATGAAATAGCAGATCCAAAAGACATGGAAAAGTATTACTCACAAGAAGAACAATCTAAACATGGTGTACTGGCTATTGAAATAAATTTAATTTAAAAGGATAAAGACTATGGAATATAAAATTGAAATCGCTTCAACAAGAAGAGATGCGGAAACTATTTTAAATAGTAAAACAAGCAACGGATGGGAATTGAAAAGTTTTACTCCAACAAATAATGGTAAAGAATTTGTGATGCTTTTTATAAAGACTAATAACTAGACTAGTGTTCATCGCTAGTCTTTTTTATCTTCTTCTTTTTGTTTTTTCTCTATTGGTTGAGCATGACTAAACATACTTGTTCCTTTAATTGCATTGTTCATTCTTGGCACAAAGTTTTTACCTACACCAACAATTCCACCTTTTGCCAAGTCTTTCATCATACCTATTGGCATTGTTGCAAATCTTGAAGGCATTTTGCCATAGCGAGAACCTTTACCGGCATTTTGATTTATATTTGATGGCCTGCTGACTGGTTTGCCAAATGTATCTACCATCCTTGATGAAAAGTTTTTGTTTTTATTTGTATCCATAAAATTCTTTCCACCTAAAACAGCACCACCTAAGCCAAGTGCAGTTGCACCAACTGTTCGTGTTATTGTTTTGGCTGTTCGCATGTTTGCAAACATTTGTTGAGTTTCGTTTCCACCAGCTTGATTGCCAGTTAGTTGAGCAATAACTAAGTTTGATTTTGTTACTGCAAACGCACCACCAATTAAGAATAATATTTTTATAATTCCATCTTTAAATGCGTTTGAGAAAAACACTATTTGTTGAACTTGTGGTATTACTATAAAAAATAAATTCATAGATAATATAACTCCATAAGCACCTAAAACTTTTGCTATCAACATCTCTTTCCAAATTCTAAATCTATTTCCATCATCCACTGGTATTGTACTTACACTTATGGGCGAAATTATGTAGAGTAATATAATGTCAAATATTCGTTGTATAAAGGTTATTGAACTCATCACGAACATAACTAAAATTACAAGACCACCTAAAATTCCAACAAAGAAATCTAAATCTCTTAACTTGTAATATTGTGATACAACTGTTTTATTGTTGTAGTCTAATTCGCCAGTTATAAATTTGATTTCAATTTCTGCTCTTTCACTCTCTTCTCCAGCATAAGCATAATAACCACTCGTTACTAAAAGCTGTCCGCCAATAGTTGCTTCTTGTCCAGTTTCTAAAATATAAGGATTCATGCTTTGATTAACAGACTTAACAACAGTGTTTGAAAGTGTAATTCCTGCTACTAGCAAAAAAGGGATGGTTAAGAAAATTATAAAACTTTGAAAAGCTTTACCTAAAATAATTGTCTTGCTTTTTTTGTTTTCACCATTTGCATACTCGCTTCGTATAATTGCAATTATCACAAACACGACCAGCAGAACTACTGCTATAAGTAAAATATAAAAGAATGATTTTTTCACCATATCAGAAAGTAAAAAGTTGGATAAAATGTCTGTTTCTTTTCCATTAACATTAATAGGTTCAATACCTGCTAAAATGTAAAAAACATCCTTGATAAAATCAATAATAAAGGCTATTGATTTTTGCACTGCGTATAGGAGTTCAAATAT
>JAAZIT010000041.1 GCA_012800685.1 Clostridiales bacterium | reverse complement strand
TAAATATTAAAGAGCGAATTAAGGAATACGGAATTTTCTATATTTGCGGTTCAGGGTGGAAATCTTGTATTTTAATTAACTTTATTAATAACATATTAACTGCAATTACAAGTTTTATAATAACTCTAATTATATTAAATATAATGAAAATAAGTGGTTTTCTTGGAAATACAGTCATTACATTGGGCAAATGGCAGTTATTGGTTTGTGGTGGTATAGTTGTGGTAAACTTGCTAATCTCTCTCATAATGCCAATAGGTATTATGAGGAAAAACACACCTAGAGGAATTTTAATGTCCAACGAATAGGAGTAATAAATGATTAAGCTAACAAATATTCAAAAGATATATAATCCTAAAAAAGCAAATGAATTTGAAGCTTTAAAGGGTATTAATATTGAAATTGAAGAAGGTGAAATGGTTGCAGTAATCGGAAAAAGTGGTGCAGGAAAATCAACACTTCTGCATATTTTGGCTTGCATAGATAATTATCAGAATGGTGAATACCACATAGATGATACTTTAGTTAAAAAGATTTCTGAAAAGCAGTATGCACAAATCAGAAATGAAAAGATTGGGTTGGTAATGCAGGATTTTGCTTTGGTTGAAGATTTTACAACAATCGAAAATGTAATGATTCCACTATCATTTTCAAAAAAGAAAATTAAAAACAAAAAAGAAATTGCGTTTAAAGCTTTAAATGCCGTTGGAATTGAGGAGCTTGCTAAAAAGCCAGTAAATAAACTTTCAGGCGGACAGAAACAAAGAGTTGCAATAGCTAGGGCAATAGTAAATGAACCTAGTATGATACTTGCAGATGAGCCTACAGGAGCATTGGATACAAAAACAGGTCAAGAAATTATACAGCTTTTTAAAGATTTAAACGAACAGGGAAAAACCATTATTATTGTCACACATGATCCGAAAATAGCAGAGCAGTGTGATAGAATCATTGAAATCTCTGACGGTAATATTATAGGTAATTAGGTGAATAAGATTATATAACAGCTTTAGTCATAACTTGACAAAAGCTGTTATTTATTTTTATTAACTCCTGATATTATTTTGTTTTTCTGTATCTCAGAAACAAGTTTAGAAATATAATCACCCTTAGAAATCTGATAATAAGTTTTTGTGATTTCGGAGTAAGTCTTATATTTATTTTCCAAAGTACGAAAATTTTCAATCAGCAATTCAGTTTTTTTGTCAGTACTGCTTTTAAGATTACGAATTTTTTCAATATCAGCTTCATTGGAAACATAAACACGCTAAACTATTTGCGTATATATTTTGGGCTTAATCTCCTAACAGGTTAAGCTCTTTTTTTGTATTTAAGAGAAAAAATAAAGTTCACAATGTTCCAAAATGGTTTCAGTTGCATTCCTGATTTAAAAATGATTATTTATAGTATTGGTATATTTATTTATATACTTATAGCGTCGAATATTGTCGATAAAATTATAAGTTAAAACGTTGCAATATATTAAAGGTGAGGTATCGGAAACAGAAGATTTATTGGATTTGGATAACGGGATTATGCTTATGTTGGATTCTGATTCGCAGGTTATTTCAAATGGCTATTTTGGAGATAACAGCGTTTCAACTGAATCAAATATTTATAGTAAGGACGTTTACTCCGCAAATGGAAGCATAGTAAATATTAGTCATACTGTAATAGCAGAAAAAATATTTATCTTACTGGAGAAATGGTAAAGGGTGAAAATGCTATTTTATATTCAAAAACCTGAGATATATCTATTAACTGTAATAGTTTAACTAATTTCAATGGTATTATATATGCACCCAATGGAAATATCTATCTTAATGGTATGAATGTAAATATAAACGGTGCAATTATTGCTAAAAATATATATGTGCAGTGCGGTAATTTTACTGTAAATAGAAATGAATCTGTTGCAGTATCAGTTGATAATATTGAATACACAAGAACTAACCAACTAATGAGACTTTATGCTTATTATGATGAAGGAAAGAAAGAAATAATTCGTGAAAAATATGAAAACGGTGTAAGCTGGACAGATAGCAAGGGCGATTTAATAGAGCGTTTTGCGATAAATAACGGTGAGCTTTATGGCTTTGGAAGGCAGAATGTTGCTGGTAAATATAAATTTTTCTCACATCACTATAGCAAGGATGGTGATGTCTTGGGGACAGAGACCATACCTGGATTTGAAAATATTATAGGTACAGAACAAGCAGTGGAGTTTTTCCTTGTTGACGAATATATTATTTTTCGCACATACGAAACTCTAACAGGATATATTTGTAAAAGAGGTGAAAAAGGAACTGAGCTGATAATGAAGGGCGAAAATGGAAGTGTTTACTATGCAGTTTCCGAAAAAGAAAACCCTTATATTTTCTTTATTGAGGGTAATGTAAGCGGTGATGGTACGATAAAAGAAAAGGATTGCCCCCTTTATGCTATAGACGTAGAGAGTGGAGTAGTAAAAGCTGCAAAATTTACCGTACCAATTGAAAATCCATATTTTATAGAATTTCAGATGCTTTCAAACTACTGATAGTATTAAAGACATTTTTGATAGTATAACATAAATAAATCTAAAAAATTAAAGAATTAAATCACCCTAGCTAATTTAAACCTTTTGGTTTGCGACTGTTAGGGTTTTGTTATATATCAATATATTTAAGGTTTTTATAACATATTAATCATCCAAGCATAAAGATGGTTGAGGTAGAGCGTAGAGACCTTAATACGAATTTTAAAAATTTGTAGAATCTATTGAGGGGCATGAAATCAATACATTAACCTCATTAAAAGTTCTTGAGGAACTTGTTTCAGCATTAAAAACAAGTTTATCAAAATGCAAAGCCCAAACATCTTTTAGTGTAAGCAATTATGAATCAGGTAGCTTTTTTAAACAGGATCATGTGACTAATCTTACAAATTCTGTAAATGTGTGTTACACTTTTCATAATAATTATTCGGAACAGCTTGATGCTATGTGGGATCAAGAGGTACAGATAAGGTCAGATCTGGAAAAGCAGCAGGAACTCCTTTTACACTACGAGCAGCAACGACATTATTAACCATGGAAGTGGCTAGTGAGGGAGCGGGTTGGGCAACAAACACATTATGTGCAGAGCTTAAAATTGAATCCATTTATTAGTATGATACTTGGAATGGCAGTCAGCTATGGAACCTCATCAGGGCTTACTAAGCTTGATAATAAATTTAATATTTCGGGGTTAAATCCGCCAAAAGTTAATCCAAAATTAATTGAAACTAAGAATATTATTAATGAAGTAGAAATGGGTGAAATAACGTTAGAAAATAATTTTCAAAAGGGAAATTATGGAGAAATGAAGATGGATTGTTACTTTGATGAACTAGGCTATGAGAGGATTAGTCTTGATCAAGTAACTGATCTAAATGCATCAATGCAAAAAGGGATAGATGGAGTATATTATAATCCTAATGGAAAACCACCATATATTATTGCAGAGGCTAAATATGGAACGTCGACATTAGGAAATACTTTAGACGGAAAACAAATGAGTAATTCATGGATTACAGGTAGTAATAGATTAGAAAATGCAGTTGGAAAAACTATGGCAGATAATATTTAGCTAGAAGGATACGGTAAAACTCTTGTGAAAATAAGTAGCGATGGAATTGTCACACCTAAAATATTAAATTAGTAGGAGGTTATTATATGTCAAAAGAAAAAAATGTTATAAGAGACAGCATAAAGAGGTTAGGCTATTTTAATGATTTTATAGCAGAAGATACTAAAAGAATAGAAATGTTTATGAAAAAGTTAATTACCAATGGAGTTCGGGAAGATAGAATACTACCGGTTTAATCTAAGATTCATGGCTTAAAGCTTGGTGTTTTAATTGCTAAATATTCAAGAGGAGATAAAATAGAAGAGTTATATAAAGAATACTTAGATTTGGTAAAAGATGGAATGAAGTGTTTGATTCAGGATATTATATAAAAAATCTTTGGCTGATTTCATTAGGAATTTTGTTTAATGTAGATCAATTAACTTTACAAAATATACAAAACATGCTTTTAAAATCTAATATAAATGATTGGCTATATAATTATTTTCTTAGTTATAAAAATATTAATTTGACTAAAATAGAAGGTGACTTCCTTTTTAAAGATGTGTATGGGAGAGTTGCAACAAATAGTCTGTGTGGAAGATATAGAAATTCAAAAACATTTATTATTTAGCTATCTAAAAAAATGGTATAATAAACATAATGAATGTGGATGGCATGATTCACATAAAAGCAAGCAGAATTTATATTATGGTTATTGGTCATTTGAAGCAGGAGCTACAGCAAAGATACTAGGAATAGATGATAGTGATATTAGGAATTGTAAATATTATCCTTATGATTTAGTGCATTATTAAAAACAGAATAGAAATACATATGATTATACAAAAATAACCCCACAAGGAGATCTTTGGATTGCAGTACAATGATATAGGTGAAGCGATAATCTTGGAATTAGAACTGAAATTAAGAGAATATTTTAATAAAAAAATAGATGATTTTAAAATAGAAAAACATACAGATAAACCATTTGTAGAATTTAGCATTGTTTTTACTTTATATAATTTTTTAATATCATTTTGAATTATGACAGAGGACGTTTTGGATGTGCAATAATTAAATCAGACAAATATGGAGTTGGTTTGTCAAATAGTGAGAAGTGGTGGGATACAGCTAACTTAAATATATTTGTCAAGAAACTTGATGAAGAGGTAAAATTAAGAATACCTGATAAATATTTAAAGGCAAAAGGATGGTTATAATATGAAAAAACAACAAAGTTTTAAAATGATCTGCCCCCATTTTGTCTAACAAAATGGGGGCAGATCATCTAAGTAATTAACATAAATAGGCGGTTTTAAGTTTGTCACTGGAGAACAAAGTAAATTTAATATTAATATTTAGTTTTGGTTATAAGTGCGAGTAAATAATTCGCTATTCCTTTACAACAGGATACCAACGTTCATAAGTAAAGTTTTCCTTTGGAAAATCATAATCAAAGTATACTTGGACATCTAGTATGTAATTTCCGGCACGCCTGTAACTGGACGATGGGAACCATTCCTGCCAGAGTGTTATAAACTCCAAACCTTAAATTTACTCATTAATATAGGTAACATAATCATCTGAACTATACTTACTTATATCATAACAGTTATTATGCACATGTGTGGAAATAACAGAGATCACTTTATCGGTAATTTCATCTGGTGTTTGATTGTCTGTTCTAATACGATATTCGTTAGGTAACAAAGCTCTATTTTTAACAATTTCATTAGTGGCAATAGATGCTTCATAATCTTTATATTGATTTCCATTATCCCGATTAAGAATTCGATGCTTTATAACCGAATTATTCTCTGAGTATAAGGAAATTATAACAAAGGTATTATTATTGAAAACAATGGGAATATCCATCATACGCTTATCTACCAAATCTGTTAAAATAATATTCTTAAAACCATGTCTCTTATAGTTTTTACACACCATAACAAGGTTTTCAAAAGAGATTAGCTCCTCTTTTGACATTGATATTTTGGTATGTGGGTTTAAATTATTAAACTCTGGAATCCATCCAAATTCAAACCATGGTGAATGTAATCTTTTATGAAGATGTGTGGCAATCGTAGTTTTACCGTTACCGGGGGAACCACCAATAATAATGAAATCCATGCATAATACCTCCTAGCATTTTAATATTAACATATAATCAGCAGGGAAAAATGTTTTTTCTGCTAATTATGAGAGAAAGTGACACATCTGTGACTATTGAACATTTTTAACTGTCCCTAAAGTACAAAGAAGATGCAGGGTTAAAAATGTTATATACTATTCCCCAGCGTAAGAGTAAAGGGGTAACAATAAAAAGTTTTATACAGTTAACAACTTAAATATAACAAATCCTGCTAAACAAGAATTTCAGCTTTTCAACAAATTTGGTCATGTCTTTAAAGGATAAAACTGTTTGTAGGTATATTATAACGAAAACCTGCCGAAAAAGCAATTTTAGCTTTTTAAGCAGGTTTCAATTGGCTAAAGACTATAAAAAAGATATATTTTGCTGTTTAGAAATTAAACTACCTAATATTACTTATTTGACATGCTCTGCAAGTAATCTTCCGCTTCCTCTCTCGACTTAAAAACAACAATTTTCTTATCTTTTTTATACATATTAATTAATTGATATATGTTTGGTAATTTATCTTTTGGAAAATTAATAATCCATTGTTTAAATTCTGCGTCAAGCTCAGTTTCTATCCATGGCATATCTTCGTGTCTAACTCCAACACGGGATTCTGCTCCTTGAAGGCATATTTCTAACGGGTAATCCATTAGAAAGACAGTCTCACACGCTCTTAAACGAATTTCAAGAGTACGTTGATAATTCCCATCAATAATCCACTTGTCTTTTTTAAGTAACTCAAGTAGCCGTGTGTCAAATTCCTCCCTTGTGATATTCGTCTTATCGGGTTTATGCCACAGCAAATCAAGATAATATAATGGGAGACTGGTTATATCCCTTAGTTTTCGCGCAAACGTACTTTTTCCGGAACCCGGACTCCCAATTACAATTACTTTTTGCATGACTTCCTCTCCTTTTACATGTTATTCGTCAGTTTAGCCTGCTCTTGATTTGGACTCCTACCCATAACTTGTTCTCATTTTACCACAACCCACATATAAAACAAAAGCTGTCGATTTATAGACAGCTTTTGACATGGCGGAGAAGGAGGGATTCGAACCCTCGAAAGCTTTCACTTTACACGAGTTCCAGTCGTGCGCCATAAGCCGGGCTAGGCGACTTCTCCAAAAGTGTAAGTTTATATGTATT
>JAAZIT010000004.1 GCA_012800685.1 Clostridiales bacterium | reverse complement strand
TCCTTTTAGGAATTATTCCCGCACTATCAATTAGTATAAGCTTTTTTACAAAATTATAATTACTTGATATAATTATAGAAATTCTGCCTCCGTGTGAATGTCCGAACAAAATTAATTCATTAATATTAAGTTTTTCAAGAAAATTATTTATGCACTTTGCATAATCGTAGGAATTCCAGGGTTCTAGCGGAGTGTCACTTTCTCCAAATCCGGGCAAATCAACTATTATAACCCTAAATCTATCTTTTAATATGTTAAAAATCGGCATCATAGTTTGAATACTGGCACCCCATCCATGCAGCAACAAAACTATTTTACCGTCTCCCTCATCTATGTAGTTGATATTCAATCCATCAATATCAATTTTCATCAACAAACCCCCATATTTGGCCTACGGTTTCATTCACCAATGTATTCATCCTTTGGTCTTATTCTACTACTATTATATGTCAATATATAGAAATGATTATACCATCTAAACAGTCTATCTGCAAGAAAAAAGACCTCTCCGAAGAGAAGTCATAGTCTTTTGTTATGTTAGAAAAGCATTGATAATAATCCGTCCCCTATTAATGGACCAAATACTAATGATACAACAGTAATTAATTTAATTAATATATTGATTGAAGGACCTGAAGTATCTTTGAATGGGTCTCCTACTGTATCACCAACAACTGCTGCTTTATGAGCTTCGCTGCCTTTGCCCCCATGTTTTCCACCTTCAATATATTTCTTTGCATTGTCCCATGCACCGCCTGCATTTGACATAAATATTGCCATAAGAACACCTGTAACCAAAGCACCTGCTTGTAATCCGCCAAGAGCTTCTTTTCCTAAGATGAATCCTACTACCAAAGGAACTACAACTGCTAAAAGTCCAGGAACAACCATTTCTCTTAAGGCAGCTGTTGTAGAAATATCAACACATCTTCTATAGTCAGGTTTCTGTGTTCCTTCCATTATACCAGGCATTTCTTTAAATTGTCTTCTTACTTCTTCAATCATGGCGAATGCAGCTTTACCAACTGCGCTCATTGTAATTGCTGAGAATAAGAATGGAAGCATACCACCTATAAACACACCTGCTATAACTGTAGGCTCTGTTAAACTTATTGATGTAATACCAGTAACCATAGTATATGATGCAAACAATGCTAAAGCTGTTAAAGCAGCTGAGCCGATTGCAAATCCTTTACCTATTGCAGCTGTTGTATTTCCAACTGAGTCTAATTTATCTGTTATTTCTCTTACTTCATGAGGTAATTCACACATTTCGGCAATACCGCCTGCATTGTCTGATATTGGTCCATAAGCATCAACTGCTACAGTCATACCTGCAGTTGATAACATACCAACAGCCGCTAAAGCTATACCAAACAAACCATCAACACTGTTTATACCGTCTGGTGTATAACCAGCTATGGAATATGCTCCTATAATACCTACTGCTAAAACAATTATAGGAAAAGCAGTTGATCTCATACCAACAGATAAGCCGCTGATAATTGTTGTTGCAGCTCCAGTTTCAGATTGCTCAGCTATTTCTTTAACATATTTATATTCATCTGAAGTATATATTTCTGTAATTTTAGCAATAATTAAACCTAC
>JAAZIT010000040.1 GCA_012800685.1 Clostridiales bacterium | reverse complement strand
GCCGAGGTTGGTGTGTTGCTTACCCAAACAGTAGGTGAATATGAAGAAAAAATTAAAAACAATGGCTTAGAGCTTATCTTAAAAAAGCCTGAGAGTGAAGTTTTCGTTATGGCTGACGGAAAGCTTTTATGGAGAGTATTTGATAACTTAATGAACAATATCTGCAAATATTCGCAGCCCTCGACCCGGGCATATTTGAATTTGGAAACGGAAGATAACCAGGCTATTATAACCTTTAGAAACATATCAAATTTTCCTCTTAATCTAAACAGCGATGAGCTCCTTGATAGGTTTATCCGTGGCGACAGCTCAAGGAGCACTGAAGGCAGTGGCCTTGGACTTTCAATTGCGAAAAGCCTGACAGAATTACAAAATGGTACGTTCGATTTGTTGGTAGATGGGGATCTATTTAAGGTTGTAATAAAATTTAATATTGTGAGCAATCTATTTGTTGAATCCTCTCCCTCTATTAACGAGGCGGCTGATTCAAATTAGCTAAACATGTAAATCCAAATAAAAAAAGTACTTGCACAATTTTTATAGCAAGTACTTTTTTTATAATATTTATTTATAGTTGTTTTTATCCCATCTGTTCTAATATTTTCGCAGTCGTGTCTAACCAGGTTCCTTCAAAAAGTTCTATCATTCCTTTATCACACGCAGCAGAAATTTTCGGGTCAATAGGTAGTTTAGCCAGAACCTTCAATTTATGCTTCTCAGCAATTTCTTCAATATGGCTCTCGCCAAAGATTTTATAGTCCTTGCCATTATCAGGGCATGTAAAATACGACATGTTTTCCACCAAGCCAATGATTGGGATATTCATCATCTCAGCCATCTTAACAGCTTTAGAAACAATCATCGATACCAGCTCCTGCGGCGAGGTCACCACAACAATTCCATCTATTTTAATGGATTGAAAGACTGTAAGAGGGACATCTCCCGTTCCTGGAGGCATATCAATAAACATATAGTCAACATCACTCCAAATGACATCTGTCCAAAATTGTTTTACTGTGCCGGCGATTATTGGGCCCCTCCACACAACAGGGTCGGTGTCATCTTCCAAAAGGAGATTAACTGACATTATATCAATGCCAGTTTTTGTTTTCACAGGAAATAAGCCCAACTCATTACCTGTTGCTTTTTCTTTTATACCAAATGTTTTAGGAATTGAAGGCCCGGTGATATCGGCATCAAGAATAGCAGTATGGTAATTTAGTCTGTTCATAGTAACTGCAAGCATAGAGGTTACAAGAGACTTTCCGACCCCTCCTTTTCCACTTACAATACCTATGACCTTTTTAATACTACTCATTTCATGAGGCTTTTCAGAAAAATCGGTTTTCTGTTCCTTTCTATCTGTACAGTTTTCCTGACAGCTTCCACAGTTTTGATTGCAACTTTCGCTCATATAGTAATTCTCCTTTGCAAATAAAATCTTACTTAACCATCATCAGTTTTTTCTAAATAGATGCCTTATGGTAGGTTTTCTTTCCCTTACGGATTTTCACGCCTTCTTTTAATTGATCTGCTGTAACAGAATAATCAAAAGACTCAACCTTAGCATCACCGATAAAGAGTCCTCCCTGTTTAATCAGGCGCCTAGCCTCACTCTTTGATGGGACAATAGCACATTCAACGATTAAATCCATGATACCAATTGCATCATCTGATAATAACCCAGGATCAATATGGGTACAGGGCATGTTTGAATCATTGCTTCCGCCTTCGAAAAGAGCATGAGCCGCTTCCTTAGCCTTTTGAGCTTCCTCTTTTCCATGAATTAGTTTAGTTAGTTCAACAGCTAAAATCTCCTTGGCTTCATTAAGCTGGCTTCCTTCCCACTTATCCATTTCATTAATCTGCTCAAG
>JAAZIT010000039.1 GCA_012800685.1 Clostridiales bacterium | reverse complement strand
TAGCTGGGTTCTATCACGAAGATCAAGCTTATCAAGAATATTACTTAAATAATTTCTTATTGTGCCTTCACTTAAAAATAGGTTATTTGAAATCTCCTTATTGCTAAGCCCTTTAGCGACAAGCTTAATTAAATCATGCTCTTTTTCGTTAAGACCATGCTTTTTAAAATCAAAGTCTGATTGGGTTTGCATAAGAGTTGGAACTTTACTTATAATTGTGTCACCGAAAACTCTCTGCCCATTCATAACTGTTTCAAGTGCTGGTGCAATTCCTTCAAAATCTTGTTTGAGAATATATCCTTTTGCACCGATGTTAAGCGATTTGATAATATACTCGTCATCAGAAAATGTGGTTAAATAAAGAATTTTAGCGTCCTTATCCTCTTTTAAAATTATCTCTCCTGCTTCAAGTCCAGTCATTCCGTCCATTCTTATATCCATTAAAACAACGTCTGGCTTGTGCTTTCGATAAAGCTCTATTGCCTGTAAACCACTGCTTCCGATTTCTAATACATTAATATGTGGGCTTGATTCTAATATTGTTTTTAGTGAAAGAGCCACTATATTATCATCGTCAACAATTATTATATTCATGTGTTACACTCCTTCTGGCTTTCTAAGAGTTATAAAAATTCTAAAGCCTTTTTCATTTGAATCGATTTGAATAAGTCCACCCATGCTTTCAATTCTTTCACGAATGTTTAAAAGTCCCATGCCGTTATAGTTTATGATGTTTGAGCATTTTCCATTGTCCTCAACTATAAGCTGATAAAAGGTTGGATGTTCAAAAAGCGTTATTATAACTGTATCACAGCTACTATGCTTTATAATATTTGAAATGCTTTCTTTAACTATACTTATAAAGGAAAATTTTATGTTATTTGGAAGGTCCTTTGAAAAATCAAAATCTGTTTTAGTTTTTATGCCATTTTCCTCAAGGGGTTTAATGGCTTCTTTTAACGTGCTTTCAAGGTCAACAGAGTCATCATGTAAATCATGCACGCTATTTCGTATAGTCGTCATGGCGCTGTTAAGAGTTTCGCTTAACCCCTCAAGGTTTTTCTTTTGGGTTTCATCTTTGCTTACAATCTTTAAAGCACCTGTCTGTAAAATTGAACGTGAAAGAAGATGCCCAACGTTGTCATGAATTTCTCTTGCTATTCGGTTACGCTCTTTTAAGGTTGCTAGATAGATTTCGTAGTCTTGATTGTCACGGAGATGCTTGTTCTTTTCCGTTAAAAGCATGGTTAGTTCCGCTGATGTGTCTCGTGTTTCAATAAGTTCACGCTGAAGCTTTTCCCATAAATATGTTCGATTTTGCAAAACTATTGAGATAACAGAAATCGCTAAAATAAGGGCAAATTGCCATGGTTCTATTTTGTTCCACTGATATATAGTCATTATAAAAAGTGGAATAAAGAAATAATATCGTTTGTCTTGCATTATATCGTAAATTAAAACTGGAAGATAATAAATAAAGCAGGGGTGTATAAAGCAAAGAAAAATGTAAACACATTCAGAAACAAGTGAAATTTTATTTTTATAGCCATATTGACAAATTGATGAGGCTGAAATAATTGTTAGAAGTGCCACAACAGACATTATATCAAAATTTTCATTGTGTATTGTAAAAAAACAGCACACTATTAAAACAAATTTATTAAATAATGTTTTCAAATTACCCCTCCTTCTTAAAATCTTAT
>JAAZIT010000038.1 GCA_012800685.1 Clostridiales bacterium | reverse complement strand
TTAACAGCAATAGATTGAAAATCATTAGTCAAAATTTTACTGAACAATTTACTGGTTCTGATTCCTTCTGAATTAGCCAATTGATCGTAGAATTCTGCTACTTGTGGATCTAGTCTGACTGCATAAGTTTTGACTTTTTCGCCCATAAATTACATCTCTTATAAAAATTAGGGTTTGTACAAGATTAAATCAAGATAATTCAATAATTTAAATTAAAAGAATAAATAAATTACGTACAAATCTATTTGTACAAAATTAATTTATTATAAAACAAAAACTTATTTAAATATAATGCTTTTTTTATGTACAACTATGAGTACATGATTTTTATTAAATTTATCAATACTTTATCTAAAAAAAGTATGGTTTTCATGTACAAGCATGTGCACAGCATAAAAAATAGATAATTCAATTACTTATTCTAAAAAAAGACCATTTTTCTGTACACGTTTCTGGAACACTAAAAAACCGCTGAACCCCTTGTCCTGTAAGGCTTTGAGGTCTGTCATCTTTAGATGCGTGGTGTGTGACAAAAAAATCCCGGCATGTGCCGGATCCTTGATTGGAAAATTGGCTAAAGTGACGTAGGGCTGGTGCTTGGTTTTGTAGAGAACGGCTTGTGTATTTCTTGCTTTAGAAAACCGCAAAAAATTGACTTCTTGTTTGTTCATCCAGGCTGAGAACTTCAAGATAAAATCTTAATAATGAAAAAATTTCATAAAAGCGCATTTAGAAGCGATTTAAGAACCTTTAACTAAAAAACATAGGTCACATAGTAAAAACTAGGAAACAGCTCAAAAAACGCAAATGAGAGCGAAATAAAGGGATATTTGGGCTCAAGATAGATTCATAGAACGAGTGTCTACGAGTGAACTCACAAAATTTGCGCCTAGATCCTTCTGAAAAACAGCTTTTGAAATTTGTGAACCTAAGAGAAATTAGATCATATGCAGATATTTGCTCCTGGACCGAGCGTAGCGAGTAAAAAGCTTTATGAGCGAAGCGAATTCCGAGTTTCTTTTGCTTTTCTGAAAGTCACGCAAGTATTAACCAAAAAATTGCCCCAACGAACTGAGCGAAAGCGAAGTTCAATAGAGTTTGAGCGAAGCGAAAACCAAGGGCAATTTTTCAATTTGCTCTTTTTAAATATATTTTAAATCTTTTAAATCTTTTAGGCTATCTGAAAGGCTTTAACAGAAAGGCTTTCAGCTACTAAGTATGAGGGATTGACTACCAACTATGAGGGATTGACTACCAACTATGAGGGATTGACTACTTAACTATGAGGGATTGACTACCAACTATGAGAGAATTATATTACTCATAGTTAATTTCTTGAAATAAGAATGATGAGTACATCTAAAAAAGAATTGGTAGTTAAATCAAATCAAGTAATTGAGGCTTCATATCAACTGAGCTCAACAGAACAACGGATTGTCTTAGCAGCTATTAGTAAGATTAGTCGGGCTGAAGATATTACCGATGATGAAATTTATCGCGTAACTATTGATGATTTAAAAAAACTTGGGGTTCATGAAAAAACAGCTTATAGAGATCTAAAAGATGGTGTAAACCGCTTATATGACAGATCAATCAATTTAGCTATTGATGATGAATCAATCAAAATGAGATGGATTCAATCCATACGATTTTTAGAGAGTAAAAGTGTTGTAGGAATTCGGTTTTCTAAAGAAATTTTGCCGTTCATTTCTAATCTAAGCCGTGAATTTACTAAGTACTCTCTATCTGACATTGCTGGTATGAGTAGCGCATATGCTATTCGTATTTATGAGCTACTAAGCCAATATCGTTCCATAGGAAAACGAGAGATTTCCATCGAATCTCTAAGAAGTATGTTGGAGTTAGGGAAAAGATATCCATTGTCTGCTGATTTAAAGAGATGGGTTATTGATACTGCTGTAGATCAAATCAATGAACATAGCCCTTTAAATGTATCTTACGAGCAAATAAAGACAGGTCGAAAAGTCACACACATTCACTTCACGTTTAAAGAAAAATCAAAAAGTATTGAGCATAAATCCAAACAGAATAATTTTTATAAATTGACAGATTCACAAATTAATATGTTCGGTAATCAGCTTTCACGCTTACATGAAGTATCTCACCTAGCACAACAAGGTGAAAGTTATGACGATTTAGCTATTAAAATTAAGGATATGCTGCGAGATCCAATCCAACAAAAACAACTTATTCCTCATCTTAAAAATTTAGGTTTTAAGGCATAAAGATCAATTGTATGTGTAGCGGTTGACTACTTGTTAATGTATCTTAGTTTACATAATAGACAACCAAAATCATAAGATGAAATCACTATCTGTTATTGAGCTTTCAAAGCTCTACGGAATAACTCGTCAAGCCATTTATAAGCAAATTAATAAAGGTAATTTAAGTAAGAACAGTGACGGTAAAATTGATCTTGCCGAAGCTATTAGAGTCTTTGGTGAACCATCCAGAAATGTAAACAGTTCACAGACAACTGAAACACGAAAGTTGTCAGAAGTTCACCTGCTAGAACAACAGGTTTACATGCTTCAAAAACAGCTTGAACAGGCTCATGAGCGTGAGCAGTTCCAACGTGAGGAACTAAAAGCTAAAAATGATCAATTACACGTTAAAGATGAGCAAATTGAAGCGATACAACGCTTACTAGAAGCTCCGAAAGCTTATATAACTAGTTCTATCGACCCGAAATTAGATATAACAACAGATACTAGGTCAAAAAGTGAGTCGAACTATGATGGATTGACTACTCAACCAAAAGAAGCTCCTGTAGAAGCAAAGATTCAAACTCAGCCTAAACATGACGGATTGACTACTGCTGAGGCTAAACGGGTTACGATCCCTGAACAGGTGGAGACTGAACCCGAAAAAAGGGGCTTTTGGAGTCGGTTTTTTAGACCCTATGATTAACCAAGATTGTTTAACTGATATGAAAAAAACCGTG
>JAAZIT010000037.1 GCA_012800685.1 Clostridiales bacterium | reverse complement strand
CCCCCTTCAAAAAGCACGAGAAATATACCTATTGCTTTTTTAGTCGGTGGAATTATCTGTGCAATCGGACAAGTGGTGTTAAAAATTTTTGAAAACTATAATTTTGACAAAGTATCAGCTGGTGCATGGGTTTCAATCATTCTTATTCTTGCAAGTGCAATTCTTACTGGCTTTGGCTTGTATGAAAAAATCGCTAATTATGCAGGTGCAGGAACTCTTGTCCCTATAACAGGCTTTGCAAACTCCGTTGTATCGCCAGCACTTGAATCTAAAACAGAGGGCTATGTTCTTGGCGTTGGTGCGAAAGTTTTCACAATTGCAGGACCTGTTATACTATATGGAACTGCGGCTTCTATCGTTTATGGGCTTATCTATTATTTCTTTTTATAGCTATGTTTTCCTATGAAAAAGCGGTTCAGACTATTGCCTGCACCGCTTTTGATAATTTTTCCATTAAAGCTCTTGAATTATTATAAAAAAAGGTTTATAATTTACTTAGACTTATAATAATTGAGATTGGATTGATTATTTATGCTAAAAAAAATACTTAATAACAAGGCCTGTGCTGAATGTAAAGTCTGCTGTGCCTTTGATAGATATGATGTTTGGGAAACACCACTACTTACTCCTGCTGTTGCTGAACAGGTGATTAATTTTAATCCCGATATAAGACTTATTAAAAAAGATAATACTTATAGCTTTAAAATAGAGAAATTAAACGAAGATGAGCTTTTTTACTGCCCTGTGCTTGACCATGATAAAGGCTGTGTCTTAGGGGAAGATAAGCCTTTCGATTGCCAAATATGGCCGTATAGAATTATGAACCTTAACGGGAAACGGGTAATAACTATTTCTCCTATATGCAATGAAATGTATCATTACCCGTTAAGCAAGCTAATTAGCTTTCTAAAAAGCGAACTGCTTGATAAAATAATTGCTTATGCTGACACATTTCCAGAAGCTGTTAAATCCTATGACAATATGTACCCAATACTTTATGTTGAGGATTAATTTTATCAATTTTATAACCAAATCTTACATTGTAAATTTTATAGCCATAATATAAAATTTATGTATAATTCGCTCTTAAAGGCAAACAATAGAAAAGCAACCTTGCTTATACTTTTTTAGATTATATTTTTTGCCGTGTGAAACCATGTATCATATCAATGTATTTTGGAGGTATTATTAATGAAAGCTACTGGAATTGTAAGAAGAATTGATGACCTTGGGCGTGTAGTTATTCCCAAGGAAATAAGACGAACTATGAGAATTCGTGAAGGCGACCCTCTTGAAATCTATACTAGCAACGATGGAGAGGTTATATTTAAAAAGTACTCTGCTATTAACGAAATGTCCGATAATGCAACACAGGTTGCAGATATTATGTATAAGCTTGCTGGTTGTCCTGTTGTAGTTTTTGATAGGGACCATGTTGTAGCCGTTGCTGGTTTTCAAAGAAAAGAATTTATTGAACGTCGTGCCTCAGCACAGCTTGAGGATTTGATGACAAACCGTAAACAGCATTTTGCTACTGGAGAAGATGACTCAAGATTTATTCCTGTTGAGGGTGTTGATAAGGGTGCTGTTGCCTGTCATCCGATAATATCCTCTGGCGATGTTATTGGTGCTGTTGCTTTTATGGAAGCAGATGAAAACACAAGAACAGCTACTGATCTTCAACTCAGCTTAATTCAGGCATCTACCCAGTTTCTTG
>JAAZIT010000036.1 GCA_012800685.1 Clostridiales bacterium | reverse complement strand
CTATTAAAACAAATTTTCCCTCTTCGCCCTCATAAACAGTATCAGTGGCATCTCTTGTTGTTCCTGCAATATCAGAAACTATTACACGATCTTCACCACAGATTTTATTAATAATCGATGATTTTCCTACATTAGGCTTTCCAATAATTGCAACCTTAATATATTCATCGTCATAATCGTTACCCTTTTCATCAGGAAGATGCTTTAAAACCTGATCAAGAAGGTCACCAGTTCCATGTCCATGGACCGACGAAACAGGAATTGGTTCACCAATTCCCAAATTATAAAACTCATAAATTTCCATTGGCAAATCACCAACATTATCACACTTGTTTACAGCCAAAATTATTGGTTTTCCAGACTTTTGAAGCATTGAAGCAACCTCAAAATCATTTGCTGTAACTCCACTTCTCAAATCGGTAACAAACACAATAACATCCGCTGTATCAATAGCAATTTGTGCTTGGCGTTTCATCTGGGACAAAATTATATCAGTAGTTTCAGGTTCGATTCCCCCTGTATCAACCAGCATAAATTCGTTATTTAACCACTCACATTTAGCGTAAATTCTATCTCGTGTTACACCTGGGGTATCCTCAACTATGGATAATTTTTGTCCAATAAGCTTATTAAACAAAGTAGATTTCCCAACGTTAGGTCTTCCCACTATCGCAACTAAAGGTAAAGCCATATTTACTTCCTTTCATTTTACACAATTTATAAAAACATTTTATCAAGAAGTTCAAAATCACGTAGACTTTGCATTTAGCCTTGATTCATATCTGACTTTTCACATTATCAACAATTTAAGTACCAAACAATCTAGCCTAACTGCTTATTTATTTCTTTTATAACAAACAGATTTTTACTAGGTTTTTTTCCTTAAACTGACTAATCAAACCACTCTCCGCAACTAAAATCTAAACAATAATAGTTTCACCAAATTAGTGATTGATTATTTCATAAATATGTATTTTTGTATTAAAAATTTTCTTAAAATTCTATTGCCTTTATAACAAATCAATTGTTTCAACTAATTATTTAATTATAAAATTATGAAAAAAGCGGAGAAGGATTTCTCCCCCTCCGCTCCTTGCATTTTTTAGGAAACAGAAATCAACAAGCTATTAATCAGCCTTGCTGATAACTTCAACACCCTTATAAAATCCGCAATTCTTACATACTTTATGCGGAGAAGTAAGCTCGCCGCAGTTTGAGCATTTGCAGAGTGCTGGTGGGTCTAACTTCCAAACAGCAGAACGTCTTTTATCACGTCTTGCTTTGGAGACCTTTCTCTTTGGTACTGCCATGTCAGGCACCTCCTCGCAGTAATAACTTCTTTATGATGATACTAGTTATCCTTCTACGTGTTCACAAGTACCTTCATTTAAGTCGGCACCGCACACATAACATAAACCTTTGCACTCTTCCTCACAAAGAATCTTTGAAGGCATAGTTAAAAGTATATCGGATATAACCAGTTCGTTTAAGTCAAGGGTATTATCAGCACAGACAATATATTCATCATTGTCTGGGTTACAGCTCTTTACAAGAATATGTTTAAAGCTATACTTATACTCTCGCTCAAATTCTTTCAAACATCTATCGCAAATAAGATTTATAGAAAAGTCACATTTCATGCTAAGTGTTAAAACACCAGCACGATTAAGAACCTCTCCTCTAATCGCAATCGGTTTGGAAAACGAATATAAAGATTCAGTTGCTATTTGGTCAGCAGGCAAATCATAAGATATTTCTTTTTTATCGCCGTCAATATCAAACAGCTGTTTTAATTGTATAATCATATTCGCACCTCAAACATCACAAATTCCATTATAACTGTTTTAACAAGGCTTGTCAAGAGTTTTTTTAAGGAATTTGTAAAAATATCCATTGTATTTTGGTAAACTAAATTAGCTTAGATAAAAGCTTTAACGTTTTGTGGAAGCTCATCAGCATCAGCTGAAACAGTAAATGTAATTTTAACATCTTTAGCCATCATTGCAAGCTTTTCTAGCATAACACCTAACTCGTTGTAATCTCTTCCACCAATCTTTAGAATACCATCAACGAATATTTCTTGGATATCATAGTTTCCAGCAAGCATTCCAGATACAAAACCGTAAAATGCGTCATAACTAGTAATGCCATATTCTTCAGCATCAACAAGTCTTACCTTATGAGGAATATCATAAGTCAATTTCATTCCTCTTTCAATGCAAACAACATTACCTGTTGCAGTTTCAAGAGTTGACTTAATCATATCGATTAGAACTTTTGTTTTGCCGGTACCTTTTTTTCCTGTAATTAAACTAATCATAATTTAACACTCCAATCTATTTTTAACACAGCACTTTGCTGTGCTTTGGGGTCATTTGTTTTGTTAACTTCGGCTCTAAATTTTATTGCCTTAGTCTTTCCAATTAGGTTAGCTTATTTAACCTAGTTTAGCCTCAAGCTCAGCCTTTTGTGATTCATATCCTGGCTTTCCGAGAAGAGCAAACATATTTTTCTTATAGCTTTCAACGCCAGGCTGGTTAAATGGATTAACGCCTAGCATATATCCAGAAATAGCACAAGCTTTTTCAAAGAAATAAACCATTTCACCAAAGTTTTCTTCATCAAGTCTCTCAACTTCAAGAACAATATTAGGAACTCCACCCTCAGTATGGGCTAGAATAGTTCCCTCATATGCCTTACGATTAACAACAGACATATTTTGATTTGTTAAAAAGTTTAAACCGTCAAGATTATCAGCATCATTTTCAAGGAATAAATCCTGCTTAGGATTTTTAATATCCACAACAGTTTCAAACATTATTCTTGTGCCATCTTGAACGAATTGTCCTAATGAATGTAAGTCAGTTGAAAAGGTTGCAGATGAAGGAAAAATGCCCATTTGATTCTTTCCCTCTGATTCGCCAAAAAGCTGTTTCCACCACTCAGCCATCAAAGTAAAGCTTGGGTCATAGCTTATTAACATCTCAACTG
>JAAZIT010000035.1 GCA_012800685.1 Clostridiales bacterium | reverse complement strand
CCATCACCAAGAGTAACATAATCAGCACAGGTTACATACCAGCACTTTTCTTCAGGGGTAACAAAATCAAATAGAGGAACATATTCCTTGTATTCAAGGTCTTTTCCCTTCATTTTTTCAAGTATCTCATATTCGCCCTCAATAACTGAATCAACCAAAGACTCTGCCATATAATAAACAGTTCCATTTGTCTTAAGCTTAACGTAATCAAATTTTTCATTTACGCAAAGTGCAACGTTTGATGGAAGTGTCCAAGGAGTTGTTGTCCAAGCTAGGATATATGCATCCTCATTCTTAACCTTAAACTTAGCAATAGCTGAACGCTCTTTAACATCCTTATAGCCTTGAGCAACCTCATGTGAAGAAAGTGGAGTTCCACAACGTGGACAGTAAGGCACAATTTTAAAGCCCTTGTAAAGAAGATTTCTTTCAAAGATTTTCTTCAAAGCCCACCATTCAGACTCAATAAAATTATTGTCATATGTGACATATGGGTCGTCCATATCAGCCCAAAAGCCTACAGTAGATGAGAAATCCTCCCACATACCTTTATATTTCCAAACACTTTCTTTGCACTTTTTGATAAATGGCTCTAGTCCATATTCTTCAATCTGTTCTTTTCCGTCGAGACCAAGAAGCTTTTCAACCTCAAGCTCAACTGGCAAGCCATGTGTGTCCCAACCAGCTTTTCTAGGAACCATATAACCCTTCATAGTTCTGTATCTAGGAATCATATCCTTAATAACTCTAGTCAAAACGTGTCCAATATGAGGAGTACCGTTAGCGGTTGGAGGACCATCATAAAAAATATATGGTTTTGCCTCAGCCCTTGAATCAATACTCTTTTCGAAAATCTTGTTCTCTTTCCAAAATTTCTCGACTTCTTTTTCTCTCGCAACAAAATTTAAGTCTGTTGATACCTTTTTATACATCAGAATACCTCCTGTAAAATAATCAAATAAAAAAGCCTCCGTCCCTGCAAAAAGGACGAAAGCAAACTTTCGTAAACCACCTATTACTGCATACCATTATATGCGTTCCTTTAACGGAGGAAATCCGTCACAATCTATTTATCGCCATTTGATACCATACTTTATGTATCCCTAGCTATCCGACTAACACTAGCTAAATATACATAAACCATTTTAAGCTCTTTTTCACAATTATTGCAAAAACAAGGCGACTTTTCAACTGTGCTGCTCTGAAGTGATTTTTAACTGTTCCTACTTGCACCACATTCACACTATCTGTGGTTCACTTAAGCTTTCATAAACAGCCTACTGTCTTCATCAACGCTTTTAACATATCATAGATTATTTTAACATATAGCTTTTACGTTGTCAAGGACAATTTATTAAAACTTATCAATTATTTCTTAAAAGTCACTAACAAAAACAAAAAACAGACCGCAAATACAGCAGTCTGTTAATTATAAGTAATTTATTAGCTATTCATACCTATTTGAATCGCCTTAATATTTGAATCAAATAGAGCAGCCTTTGAAGGTGGAATTGATTTTTCAAGACCAGCTTTAATTTCATCAAGAGTAAACATTTCTGTTTCCTTAATAATTTTTCCTAAAAGAATAATATTAGCCATTCCATTTAAATCATTTTCAGAAGCTAGTTCAGTAGCAGGAACATAAAACACCTTAATGTCCTCTCTATCAGTTGTAGAATCGACCATTGATGAGTCAACTACTGCAGTTCCACCAGCTTTAACAGTATCAATAAACTTATCAAAGGAGGGTGTATTCATTGCTAAAAGTACATTTGGCTGTAAAATTAGTGGTGAACCAATAGGTTCGTCTGAAACGCAAACAGAACAGTTAGCAGTTCCACCTCTCATTTCAGGTCCGTATGAAGGAAGCCACGAAACCTCTTTTCCGTCAAGAAGTCCTGCATAAGATAAAACCTTTCCTGCGAAAAGAACACCCTGTCCACCAAAGCCTGCTAGTATAATTTCATGTGTCATATTATTTTTCCTCCTTTACAGAAGTATCTTTATAAACACCTAGAGGATAGTATGGCATCATTTCAGCTCTTAGTCTATCAAGAGCCTCAACTGGTGACATACCCCAGTTTGTAGGACAAGTTGAAAGAACCTCAATAATTGAGAATCCTCTCTTTTCCTTTTGATTTTCAAAGCCTTTTCTAATAGCTTTCTTAGCTTCTCTAATATGGGGAACTGTGTCAACAGAAACTCTTTGAGCGAGAGCAGTTCCGTCAAGAGTTGAAAGCATTTCGCACACTCTTATTGGGAATCCTTGAACGCTAGTATCACGTCCAAAAGGAGTTGTTTGTGTAATCTGTCCTGGAAGGGTTGTAGGAGCCATTTGTCCACCAGTCATTCCATAGGTTGTGTTATTTACAAAAATAACAACAATATTTTCGCCTCTTGTTGCAACGTGAACTGTTTCAGCAGTACCAATTGCAGCAAGGTCTCCGTCACCCTGATATGTGAAAACAAAGCTGTCAGGCTTAGCTCTCTTAGCACCAGTAGCAACAGCTGGGGCACGTCCATGAGGAGCTTCAATCATGTCACAGCCAAAATAATCATAAGCCATAACAGAACAACCAACTGGACAAACACCAATTGTATCCCCTTCAATTCCCATCTCATCTATAACTTCAGCAACAAGTCTGTGAATAATTCCATGTGTACAGCCAGGGCAGTAATGCATAGGTACATCGCACAGAGCTTTAGGTCTATCAAATACAACAGCCATTACTTTGCACCTCCCAATTTTTCAATTTCAGCAAGAATTTCTGTTGGTGTTGGAATAATTCCACCAGTTCTTCCGAAGAACTCAACAGGCTTTGAGCAGTTAATTGCAAGCTTTACATCATCAATCATCTGTCCCATTGACATTTCAACAGTTAAAACAGTCTTAGCGTTTTTAACGGCTTCATTAATTTCATTTACTGGGAAAGGCCAAAGTGTCTTTGGTCTGAAAAGTCCAGCTTTAATTCCCTTTTCACGAGCTTGATTTACAGCACTCTTTGCAACTCTTGCAGTTGCACCAAAAGCACATAAAACAATATCTGCATCTTCACATAAATAGTTTTCAGCATCAGTTTCGTTTTCTTGAATTGTATCGTAACGCTTATATCTCTCAACAACTGAGTTTTCAAGAACATCAGGCTGTAGGTATAGTGAATTAATAATATTATGCTTACGCTTATTCTTATGTCCATCAGCAGCCCAAGTTTTTTCAGAATTTTTTTGTTTAATCTCTGGAAAAGTAACAGGCTCCATCATTTGACCTAAAAGACCGTCTGCAAGAATCATTGCAGGCATTCTATATTCGTCAGCCTTATCAAATGCATTAATAACCATATCAACCATTTCTTGAACTGAAGCAGGTGCATAAACTATAACATGGAAGTCACCATGTCCAAGTCCCTTTGTAGCCTGCCAATAATCAGCCTGTGAGGGTTGAATACCACCAAGACCAGGTCCGCCACGCTGTACGTTTATAATAACACATGGCAAATCAGAACCAGCTATGTATGAAATACCCTCACTTTTTAAAGATATTCCAGGTGAAGATGATGATGTCATAACTCTTGTACCTGTACCAGATGCACCAAGTACCATATTAATTGCAGCAACCTCACTTTCAGCCTGTAAAAACAAGCCTCCAGCCTTTGCCATTTTCTTTGCGAGATAAGCAGAAATTTCAGTCTGAGGGGTAATTGGATAACCAAAAAAACACTTACAGCCAGCTCTTAAAGCTGCTTCTGCAAGAGCCTCGTTACCTTTCATTAGACTTCTTTCCATTTATAATCAACTCCTTAAATTTCATTTTCTTAATCTAACATTTAAATAACTCGTTATTTTTCAACTACAATAGCACAATCTGGACACATCATTGCACACATTGCACAGCCTATACAAGCACTGTCATCAGTACATATTGCTGTAAAATAACCCTTTGGATTACGCTTTTCTTTTTGTAATGCAACAATTTTCTTTGGGCATGAAGTTGCACATAGTCCACAGCCCTTGCATCTCTCAAAATTAACAGTAATCTTAGCCATTTCATCAATCCCCTTTCAACCTTTAAAGTCGCAAAATCGACCAATTAAATCAAAGTTTATATATTAAAACCGATAGCATTTATTGCTCCCAAATTGGTTTTACAAAATTTATAACAGGCTTAAAATTCACTCCCTCAACCTCTGGCTTTTCGCTTTCAGCTGGATATGAATTAAATATAACAGGAATCCCTGCGTTTTTTGAAACCTCTTTTCCAAACTCAACTGCATCAACTGCTGTTTGTACTGTTGTTTCAGTTCCTAAATTCGAATTATTAACTATACCAGTATGCTTAAACCTTGCTGTTTCTTCAATTTCATACATTAGCTCAAGTGCTTCTTCTGAAGTGCTTGTAAGATATCTACAGCAATTTATTACATAAAACATATCAATTTGATTGTTAGCCTTTAATTCTTCAAAAGGTTCTTTATATCTACCTAGTGCAGTTGCACCTGCATCGTCACCGCCAACATCTATAATTAAATATCCCTCATCCCGACACAGCCTTTCAATATCAAATGAAATTGCAGGAATGTCAAGATTGGTGTTAGCATACATGGAAGAAATAAGCTCAATGCCATTTTCAGCAAAAAGCTTTTTAAAATCAGCTGTTCTAAAATAATAGTTAACTATATCAAGATCAACAACCGTAACCCTTTCACCTGTCTTAGCAAGCTCTAAGGCTAGGTTGACAGAGATATTTGTTTTACCACTTCCATAGTGGCCTGTGATAATAGTAACTTTTTTCATTATTCAATAACAGCCTTCCAAATTTTTTACAACTTAAATTATATCATATTTAAAAATTTATTGCAACA
Organism: Clostridiales bacterium; assembly: GCA_012800685.1. GTDB lineage: Bacteria > Bacillota > Clostridia > Oscillospirales > Ruminococcaceae > JAAZZIT01. Next base: position 2,479 of record JAAZIT010000035.1, on the reverse strand, counting down.
AATAATATTAACTTATTTTGACTTGTATCATAAATATATTTAGTTATTTGCAAAAATACTTAAATTATAACACGTTTTTTAATTGCAATAAGTTTAATGTCACAATTTTACACCAAAAAGCCTTGAAATACTTTTACAAAATAGCAAAAAGCTAAACTTTGTTACTAATATTATTGACTTGAATGGGTAAATGTATTATAATTACCTTATGTATTTAAAAATAATTAATAATTGCCGCCGGATTAATCGGCAGAATGAGGAATAGTATGCGTGTAATTACTGGAACAGCCAGAGGTAAAAAGCTTAAAGCTCTTGAGGGTATCGAGGTTCGCCCTACTTCTGAAATGATAAAAGAGTCTATTTTTTCAATAATTCAGTTTGATATCCCTGGTTCGTCAGTACTAGATTTATTTTCTGGTTCAGGACAGCTTGGCATAGAAGCTTTAAGCCGTGGTGCTTCACACTGTGTTTTTGTTGATAAAAGTGCCTCATCAATTGCAGTAACAAGAGAAAATATTGAGTCGACAGGGTTTATTAAAACCTCAAGAATACTGAATATGGACAGCATTGATTATTTAAAAACCGCAAAAAGTGGACTTGATATTGCACTTTTAGATCCACCATACAACATGGGACTTATTGAACAGGCTTTACCACTTCTTAATCCAAAAATGAATGACGGTGGAATTGTTGTTTGCGAGCATGAAAAGGAATTAACACTTCCAGAAGAGATTGGCAACCTAAAACAGCGTAAAAGATATAAATATGGAAAAAAAGCTGTTACAACATTTGTAAAACATTTAAATGTAGAGTAAAATATAACCTAAAGCTAAAACAAAAAAGGAATGATGAATATGAGAATTGCGGTTTGTCCAGGTAGCTTTGACCCTGTAACACTAGGTCACACAGATATTATTAACAGAGCTGCAAAGCTTTTTGATGAGGTAATTGTACTTGTTACAGAAAATAGCCAAAAAAATGCGTCATTTACCGTTGACGAGAGGATGGAAATGTTAAAAATAGTTACTGAGGGGCTTGATAATGTCGTGGTTGCATCTAACAATGGTCTTCTTGCGAACTATCTTAAGGATACTGGTGCTTGTGCAATTGTAAAAGGACTTCGAGCTGTTTCCGACTTTGAATATGAATTTCAGCAGGCTCTTGCAAACAAAAAACTTTATCCTGAGGCTGAAACAGTATTTTTGGTTACAAACTCAGAAAATATGTATTTATCATCAAGCATAGTTAAAGAAATAGCAAGCTATGGTGGAAATATTAAGGGCTTTGTGCCTGATGTTATACTAAAAAAGATTAGCAACCGCCTTATTAAAGGTTTATAAGAGAGAGGATGTATAAATATGACAATTGACGAATCTTTAGAAATGATGGACGAACTTTTAGAATCAGCAAAACAAATGCCTTTTGCTGGAAAGAAGGTTCTCGTTGACCCTGATAAATTAAGGGCAATTATTGACGATATGCGTTATAATATGCCAGGTGAAATTAAGAGAGCACAGGCACTTGCAGATGAAAAGGCAAGGATTATTAGTGATGCAAACAAAAAATCCGAAAACATCATAAAGACTGCTGAGGAAAGAGCTAAAATTCTTATTGCAAATGAAGCAATTACAAAGCAGGCACGTGAAGTTGCAAATGAAATTCTTACAAAAGCAACAAATATGGACAAGGAAATTAGAGCGGCAATGAACGTTAAGCTTGAAAAATTGTTTGATGAGGCTGAGTCTTCATTTACAAATGGACTCGCTGACATTCGAAAGTCAAGAACAGCTATAAAAGCTATTGGCAAAAAGAAATAAACGTCAATATTTTATTTTAATGTAGCAATATAATATTGACTTTAGCCTTGAAAATATTAACTTCTAAAACTTATTTACATAGGTTTAGTTTATAAATACCTAAACCAACAAGGAGGATATGCTTTTATTTTAACAAAAATACAAGCTATAAATGATGCTAAGAGATATACAAAAAGAAATTATAAAACTTAAAAAAGAAACTAATACTGCAATCCTCGCTCATAGCTACCAGTCGCCTGAAATACTTGAGGTAGCTGACGCTAGTGGGGATAGCTTCGCACTGTCAACAGTTGCAGCTACTATGGAGCAAAAAAATATTATTCTTTGCGGTGTAAGATTTATGGCTGAAACGGTAAAGGTTCTCTCCCCTGAAAAAACAGTTTATCTTTCTAACCAGACTGCAACCTGTCCTATGGCTCAAATGATTAAGCCAGAGGAAATAATTGCTTATAAAAAAGAACACCCTAATGTAGTTGTTGTGGTTTATGTGAACACAACAACAGCAATTAAGGCGGTTTGTGATGTATGTGTAACATCTTCAAGTGCCGTAAGCATAGTTAGCAAAATTGACAAACCTATTTTATTTGTACCTGATAAAAATCTAGGCGGATATATTAAGAAAGCATTTCCACAAAAGGATATTACAGTGTGGAATGGTTGCT
>JAAZIT010000034.1 GCA_012800685.1 Clostridiales bacterium | reverse complement strand
TATCTTCATGATACAAATGTCCACGACTATCCTAGCTATAATGGTTCTTACCAAAGCAGTCGTGAAACTGTTGAAGAGATACTAGAAAAGTATCCTAGTATTAAAATTGTACTAGATGTTCATAGAGATGCAATCCAAAAATCAGACGGAACTCGCCTTTCACCTGTTGCAGAAATTAATGGCAAAAGAGCTGCTCAAGTAATGCTTATATCCTGCTGTGATGACGGCGACGGTGAAATGCCAAATTATATGGAAAATTTCAAGTTTGCGTCACTCCTTCAAAGTCAAATTGAATCTGACTGGAAAGGACTAACCCGTCCTGTGCTCTTTGATTATCGAAATTATAATCAAGATTTGTCGGTGGGAGGACTTTTAATAGAGGTTGGTGCTCATGGAAATTCGATTGATGAGGCTGTGTATACAGGGCAATTAATAGGTCAATCTATTGGAAATTCCCTTAAATCACTAGATAAATAGCGTAAAACAAATATGAATTAAAAATAATGCTTGCATTATCTAGTCAAGCACAAAAACCAAACTATAACCACAACTTTAACTTTAACCTTAACCTTAACTAGCATAGCATTTAAATTAAAGTTAATTGATAGAACTTAAACTAGCAATAGAACTAAAATTATAACTATATCTATGATTAGCCAATTAATATTTAAAATCTATATATAAAAATACGGGTATACTGAAAAACAGCATACCCGTTAATTTTATGTCAATTACTTTAACTTGCTCTCCCTAAAAATAATATCCTCACGCTTTGGTCCATTTGATATCATTGTTATTGGGAAACCAAGTTTTTCTTCAACAAACTCAATGTACTTACGACAGTTTTCAGGTAGTCCATCATAGGTAGTAATACCACCTATATCACAGCTCCAGCCGTCAAGCACCTTAAGAACAGGTTTTACCTTTTTGAGAAGATGAGTTGTAGGGAATTCTGTTAAAACATCTCCGTTTATCTCGTATCCCACACAAACAGGAATTTTTTCAAGATATCCAAGAACATCTAAAACAGTGAAAGCAACATCAGTTGTTCCTTGAATACGACAGCCATACCTTGAAGCCACAATGTCAAACCAGCCCATTCTCCGTGGTCGTCCAGTTGTTGCACCGTATTCTCCGCCGTCTCCCCCTCGTTTTCTAAGCTCATCGGCTTCCTCGCCAAATATTTCTGAAACAAAAGCACCAGCACCTACTGCTGAAGAATATGCTTTTACTACAGTAACAATTTGCTTTATTTCGTATGGTGGAATTCCAGCTCCAATTGCACCATAACCAGCAAGTGTTGATGATGATGTTACCATTGGATAAATTCCGTGATCAGGGTCTTTTAGAGAGCCTAATTGTCCCTCAAGAAGGATATTTTTCCCCTCTTTAATTGCATTCCAAAGATATGCTGAAACATCGCATACATATGGTGCAACCATTTCTTTATATTCCATTAATGTAGTGAAAAGTTCATCTGGATTAAGCTCTGGCTTGTTGTATAGGTGTTTTAAAATAACATTTTTTGTCACACATATAGAGGCTAGCTTTAATTTTAACTGTTCCTCGTCAAAAAGCTCTTGAACCTGAATACCAATTTTTGCGTATTTGTCTGAATAAAAGGGTGATATTCCAGATTTAGTTGAGCCAAAGCTTGCCTTTCCAAGACGCTCTTCCTCGTACTCGTCAAAGATAACATGATATGGCATAACAATTTGAGCCCTATCAGAAACAAGAACTTTTGGAGCTGGAACACCCCTGTCAACTATTGATTTAATCTCATTAAATAGTAATGGTATATTTAGAGCAACACCATTACCGATAATGCTTGTTGTATGGTCATAAAACACTCCTGATGGCAGTGTGTGAAGGGCAAATTTCCCATACTTGTTTACTATTGTATGTCCTGCATTTGCTCCGCCTTGAAAACGAACTATAATGTCTGAGGTTTTAGCCATCATGTCTGTTATCTTGCCTTTTCCCTCGTCTCCCCAGTTAGCGCCGACTATTGCTTTTACCATAATTAAACCCTCCATTTAAAATATTATAATGCACTCTAATGATAAGAGAGTTTCGAGTTAATCGGATTTTGTAAGAAAATATCAAAAAATATTTTTGGTACATTTAATCCAACATTTCACATTACAATATTATAATACCACTTTTTTAAATATAAGTATAATATATATTTACTATATACTTTATAATTAGTGCTTATGCCCTCTGTGGTCGTATATGGAGTTTTAAAACAAGTAATAATTCATGCCGTCTACTTAATTTTCTTTATAAAAATATAAAACCTGTATTAAATTTACCTGCCTTAAATTTGTATCTGTAATTATGTCTTTTCGCAACTAATAATATAAGTTTGTCCATTTTCTAAAGCTTTAGTCAATTATTATTTTCATTTGTTTTCATATCTAATAAATATTACTATTTTTATAGTGACTTTGGAAAAATTATCTTAACCAGAGCCATAATACAT
>JAAZIT010000033.1 GCA_012800685.1 Clostridiales bacterium | reverse complement strand
CATTTCCATCTGTTTTTCAGCTTCCAATCCTATGATTGTCTGATGAAGTGTGACATGACTCAATACAGATCCTAAAGTGTATTTACAATTAGGAGTTGTTGTTGCTAATTCTATGGCTTCAGATATGGCAGTGCCCAAAGAACCTTGATGAGTGGGGTGAGCAGTTAAGATATCTTTACCTGCACGTGTAGACATTGATGGTGATGGAGTTACTTGTGCTCCAAAGGTCTGCATTATACTTTTTCGGTAAGGCTTTTGTTGGTAGCTTATTTTTACCTGATAGACAGCGGATTCTAGACCAAAAACACTAGCGGCATAAGCGAGGGCAGCTCCCCACTGACCTGCACCGGTTTCTGTGGTGATATTCGTAGTTCCTTCTTGTTTGCAATAATATGCTTGGGCTAATGCAGAATTCAGTTTATGTGACCCTATGGGGCTTACACTTTCGTTTTTAAAATAAATATGAGCCGGGGTACCTAATGCCTTTTCTAAATCATAAGCTCTTACTAACGGAGTACTTCTATAGTTTTTATATCTTTCTCTGACTTCTTCTGGTATTTTAATCCATGCATCAGTTTGATTAAGCTCTTGTTTACATAGCTCTTCTGCAAATATATGCGAGAGGTCTTCTACATTTACAGGTTTTTTAGTTACCGGATGAAGAGGTAATTGCGGTTTATTATTCATATCCGCTTGTATGTTGTACCAAAATTTTGGTATTTCGGACTCTTCTAAAATGAATTTTTTTCTGCGTTCACTCATAAGTAGTTGTCATATATAAATTAGTATTGGTTTCAAAAATACTCTTTTTAATGGAAATGGAGATGTTTTATTTTGATAATTCACGATTTACAAATAAAACTAAGAATAAGGATTAAGGTCTGCTGTGTGTTTGCTTATAAATATCTTTTCCTTATGTTTGTATGTATAAGTAAACTTGACTTAATGAAAATTTATCATAAGTTCTTGCTTTATCAAAATAAATGGTTGAGTCCTTATATTAAAGGATCTCTTAATATTATGCAGTGGATTACCTGTCTATGTTCCATTGCATTGTTCGTTGCTTTGATTTTTGAAAAAGGGTTTACGATAGATGCAGAAGACTTGGTGTTAATTGAAAGAGTTTATAAAACAGTTTGGATTATTTTTTTAATAGATATAACTCTTCCTTTTATTCTCGATTATCAACGTGCAAAGCAGTCCTTCAAACACGTAATGTGGTTAATTAGTCTTTTGTTATATTTAACTCTGATTCCGATTATATTTAATCGTCCTGAGGAAGCAGGCTTAATCCAACAATTTTGGGATTTGACAAATCATCCAACTTTTAAAATGTCTTTACTTGTTTTCTTGTCATTTTTGAATCTTTCTTATGGATTGACAAAAATGTTAGGAAAAAAAACAAATCCATCACATATTTTAGCCGGTAGTTTTATCCTAATCATTTTAATTGGAAGTGGGTTATTAATGTTACCTCTCTGTACGGTAAATGGTATTTCTTGGGTGGATTCTTTATTTGTAGCTACAAGTTCTGTGTGTGTTACCGGCTTATCCCCGGTTGATATCCCAACCACATTTACTTCGCAAGGATTAACTATTATAGCGATACTAATACAGATTGGGGGATTGGGAATAATCACCTTTACCAGCTTTTTTGCCATGTTTTTTATGGGAAATACTTCACTCTATAAT
>JAAZIT010000001.1 GCA_012800685.1 Clostridiales bacterium | reverse complement strand
TATGAGGAGCGTGCTCTCTATACTTATACATTCCAACAGTTTTTAGAGACTCATCAACCCTTCTTCTGATTTCCAAAGGCTCAACACCTAAATTTTCAAGAGCAAAAGCTACGTCCTCTTCAACGACAGTCGCAACAATTTGGTTATCTGGATTTTGAAAAACCATTCCTGCTGTACGTCTAATGTTAAGAAGATTTTCATCATCTATAGTGTCCATTCCATCAACAAGCACTGTGCCCGATTCGGGAAGATTTATAGCGTTAATGCACTTGGCAAGTGTGGATTTCCCAGAACCGTTGTGTCCTAAAACTGCCACAAATTCGCCTTTTTTTATGTTTAGATTTATTCCATTAAGCACTTTTTTGCTTAGTGAAATTTTTTCATTTTTATCATATGAAAAATACAAATCCTTAATTTCAATAAAATTACTCATTTTACTTCCTTGTATAATTTTTATTAGGCTTTAAATGCCTATTTAAATTTTGTCATTCTTTATAACTTCTTAAATCTAATTCTATTACTGATTGCTTTAAATTTTTATTTAGTATACACTACTCACTAACCCAAACAGCAGTAGAACCACAAGGCAATGCACATTTTGAGTTTTCTACATTTAGCCCTATTTCATCTGCTGATACTGAACCACCAAATTTATTTGACAAGATGTCGCTTAGCATAAACGCCATTACTGACGGTGAAAGTCCAGTTGTATAACTGTTTAGAACAAAAAATAGTGGCTTGTCACTTAACACTCCTTCACAAAGCTTAACTAAGTCATAAACGCAATCCTCAAGCTTCCAAACCTCGCCAGATGGCCCTCTGCCATAGCTTGGTGGATCCATTATTATTGCATCATAGAAATTCCCTCTTTTAATTTCACGTCTCACAAACTTCTCACAGTCATCTACTAACCAGCGAATTGGTTTGTCTGAAAGTCCAGACACCTCAGCGTTTTCTCTTGCCCACTGAACCATACCCTTTGAGGCATCGACGTGTGAAACAGTTGCTCCGGCATTTGCGCAGGCTAGGGTTGCCCCACCAGTATACGCAAATAAATTTAACACCTTAATAGGACGACCTGCATTCTTAATTAAGCCACTCATCATGTCCCAGTTAACAGCCTGCTCTGGAAAAAGTCCTGTGTGCTTAAAGCCTGTTGGTTTAATAATAAATGTTAAATCACCATAGCTTATATTCCAGCTTTCAGGAAGCTTTCTTTTGTATTCCCAATGACCACCGCCGTGATTTGAACGATGATATAAAGCGTCTGCTTTGCCCCACTTAGCCGATCTTTCCGATTTCCAAATTATCTGTGGATCAGGGCGAACAAGAGTTGTTCCACCCCAGCTCTCAAGCTTTTCACCACTAGATGTTTCTAATATTTTATATTCCTGCCATTTATCAGCAATTCTCATGTTATTTTTCCTTTTTACTAGTTTTGTTATTCCTCTTTATGCCTCGTCAACAGAAGGACAAAGATGTTTTTTAATTACCTCTGAAATTCTTTGAGCATATTCAGTTATTAAACCAAAATTTTTGCCCTCGAGCATTATACGAACAAGTGGCTCTGTCCCAGATTCACGAACTAAGATTCTTCCATCGTCGCCAAGCTTATCCTTAAATATTTGAACAACCTCTCTTATTTCCTCTATTGTACCCCAAATGCCTTTTGACTCATTTGGAATAATAATATTTTCTAAAACCTGTGGGTATGATGTCATAAGCTCAGCAAGCTCAGATGTTTTTAAAGTGGTATGTGACAAAATATCGAGAAGTTTTACTCCTGTAAGCTCGCCGTCACCTGTGTGTGCTTCATCTAGGAAAATAATATGTCCTGATTGCTCGCCACCGAGATTGTATCCGCCCTTTTGCATTTCCTCAAGAACATACCTGTCCCCTACAGCAGTAGTTGCAACAACAACTTTGTTTTCTTTAGCAAACTTGAAAAAACCAAGATTTGTCATAACAGTAACAACACAAGTGTTGTGCTTTAGCTTTCCAGTCGCTCTCATGTATTTTGAGAAGATTGCAAGAAGCTTGTCACCGTCAACAATATCCCCTTTTTCATCTACCGCAAGGCATCTATCAGCATCTCCATCAAAAGCAAGACCAACATGGCACTTATTTTCAACAACTACTCTTTGTAGTTCTGACATATGTGTTGAACCACAATTTTCATTTATGTTTGTTCCGTCAGGTTTATTGTTAATAAAATAACATTCTGCACCAAGTCCACCAAAAAGCTTTTCAGCGCTAAAGCTTGCCGAGCCATTTGCACAATCAATAGCAACTCTAATACCTTTTAAGCTTCCACAGGTTTTCATGATATGACGTACATAATCCCACTCTGCATTTTTCTCATAATAAATTCTTCCCACTGTTGTTGAACAGCAAAGCTTAATGTCCTCTGGATAGTCAAGGATTAATGCTTCAATTTCTTCCTCTATTTTATCCGAAAGCTTAAAGCCCTCACCTGAAAAAAGCTTAATTCCGTTAAATTCAACGCTATTATGTGAAGCTGAAATCATAACTCCTGCATCAGCATTGTATTTTTTTACTAATATAGCAACCGCTGGTGTTGGTACTATTCCCAAAATATGAGCATCTGCTCCAACTGAGCATATACCCGCCACCAAAGCTGCCTCTAATATATCACTAGAAACTCTTGTGTCTTTACCAATAAGTATTTTTGGCTTTTTATTTGTTTGCTTTGTAAGTACTAAAGCTGCTGCTCTCCCTATATTCATTGCCATTTCACAAGTTAGTTCAGTTATGGCGACACCCCTCGCGCCATCTGTTCCAAATAATCTACCCATTGCTGTTTCCTCCTGCGTAATTTTTTATATATAATTTTACAATTGATTTGTATTCTTTGTTTTAATTAACATTTAACTTTGTATCATTAATTCTTTTCCAATTGCTAAAATCCTTTATTCGGCTATTGAATAAATCATAATAGGCTTTTATTCAACTATCAAATATCAACTTTTAACTTTTAATTATCAATTAGACGACTAATAACTATTAATTATTTACTATTTTCTAGGACAACTATCAACTAGTCATCACTTGCTTGATTAAAAGTCATCTGTCTTGTGTCATTACCACCATTGTCTCTATGCAGCCCTAAATGCTTATAGGCTAAATCAGTTGCACAACGACCTCGTGGAGTCCTTGCTAAAAAACCCAGCTGCATTAAATATGGCTCACAAACGTCCTCAAGAGTTATAGCCTCCTCACCAATTGCTGATGCAAGAGTATCTAATCCAACTGGACCGCCATTATATCCCTTTATAAGCATTTCTAAAAGCCTTTTATCCATTTTATCAAGTCCTAAGCTGTCAACCTCCATTCGGTTTAAAGCTATCTGAACAATTTCCTTTGTAACTCTGCCATCACCAATAATGTCAGCAAAATCACGAACCCTTTTTAAAAATCTATTTGCAATTCTAGGTGTCCCTCTTGAACGTGATGCAAGCTCGTATGCTCCGTCTTGATCACAAGCTACACCGAGTATAACTGATGATCTCATAATAATATCACAAAGCTGGTCTGGAGTATAAAGCTCAAGCCTTGAGATAACACCAAATCTATCTCTTAAAGGTGCAGTTAACTGTCCAGAACGTGTTGTCGCCCCCACTAGCGTAAAAGGCTTTAAATCAAGACGAACTGAATTAGCGGCAGCCCCTTTCCCCCAAATAATGTCAAGAACAAAGTCCTCTAAGGCTGGGTAAAGAATTTCTTCAACCGAGCTGTCAAGACGGTGAATTTCATCAATAAATAAAACATCACCTTGTTCTAGGTTTGTAAGAATTGCTGCTAAATCACCTGGTTTTTTAATTGACGGACCAGATGTAATTTTAATATCAACACCCATTTCATTTGCTATAATTTGAGAAAGTGTTGTTTTTCCGAGTCCTGGAGGCCCATATAGCAAAACGTGGTCAAGAGGTTCTCCTCTCCGTTTAGCCGCCTCAATATAAACTGAAAGATTTTCCTTTACATTTATCTGTCCAATATATTCATCAAGTGTCTTAGGTCTAAGGCTATAGTCAACATCATCAGTAGTTAAAGTTTCAACTTCTAGCTCGTTAGGCGAAACTAGCCTGTTTTCAAAATCAAATTCACCTGTTTCTATCATTTAATTTTATCATTCCCTTCAATAGAAACTCAAATCCTGCCAATAGGCATATGCTTTAGCACAAAAATTTGTATAAATTACATTGCTGCAAAATTTTTAAGTGCATATTTAATAAGCTCTTCAACCTGCAATTCCGGATTTGCACCATTAAGTGCCTTTGCTGCCTCTTGACTTGTATAACCTAAAACAGTAAGTGCAGAAATTGCTTCAGCTATGTTGCTAGTATCACTAAGGTTTACATTTGGAATTATAATTCCTCCTGTTAACTTAGCCTGCTTAGCAATCTTATCCTTAAGCTCAAGAATAATTCTTTGTGCTGTTTTTTTTCCTATTCCTTTCGCTAATGAAAGTGATTTATCATCTTCGGTTGCAACAGCCAAAGCGAATGCCTGTGGATTAAGCACAGACAAAATTGAAAGTGCAGCCTTTGGGCCAACTCCCGAAACTGTAATTAAATTTTTGAAACAGCTCAACTCACTTTGAGTGGCAAATCCAAAAAGCTCCATACTATCCTCACGAACATTTAAGTGTGTCAGCAAGGTTACCTGTTCCTTGTTGTCTTTAATTTGACCGACTGTGAGAAGAGTTGTTCTGCAAGCATAACCAATTCCACCACAGCTAATTACTGCCAAATCTTGTTCAAGATGAGTAACCTTACCTGTTACGCTATAAATCATTTTATCTTTCCTTTCAATAATCTCTCATTTATTTTAATCTCTATTTAGAAATCTGATTGCTGTAAAAACTCAAAGAACGTGCTGTTCTTCCGTGAGTTATTGCAATTGCCAATGCATCGGCTGTATCGTCAGGCTTTGGAACTTCCTTTAAAGATAAAGTTCGCCTTGCCATCTCTTGAACCTGCTTTTTATCGGCTCTTCCGAATCCTGTCACAGACACCTTAACCTGAAGAGGTGTATATTCATAGATAGGTATTCCACTTTGCACAGCAGGAAGAATAGTTACCCCCCTAGCTTGTGCAACATTAATTACTGTCTTTTGGTTAGTGTTAAAAAACAATTTTTCAATAGCTATACAATCTGGCTTGTATATATTTATTATCTCGCTAACATCATCGTAAATAATTTTTAGACGTTCCTCAAAGGGAGTATCAGCATCAGTAGTTATTGCACCAAAGCCTAAGACACGAAAGTCGTTTTTTACAGTTTCTAAAACACCAAAACCAACTATTGCATATCCAGGATCAATACCCAAAATAACCATAGAAAATACCCCCTCACTAAATAATAAATATAACAACTTATTATACCATTAATATATATAAATTGCAAGGGCGGTTGAAAGCATACTTATTTGGTTTTTTTAATTATATCAAGTGATTTTTGTGCGGCAATTCCAGTAAAACTTCCTGTAATAATAGCTGTGATAATTAGAATTGGTGCGTAGTAAAATACAGACACGTTTTCAACCAAAACACACGCCACTAAAAGCTGTCCGAAATTATGTACAATTGCTCCGAAAACTGAAACAACCCAAAGTTGATTTTCCTTGAAAATATTTAATAATAGAGCCATTGTTAAAAAAGCTAAATATCCACCCACTAAGCTAAACATAAAGCTTATAAAAGTTCCTGTTAAAAGACTTGCTAAAAGTATCCTTAAAGTTAAAATAGTGAAAGCTTCCTTTCGCCCAAGATATGAAATCGCCACCAGCGTAACAACATTTGAAAGTCCAGGCTTTAACCCTGGAATCACAAGGGGCGGAAGATGAGATTCTACTACAAATATAACTAAGGCCAAGCAAGTTAAAATGGCAATTGATGTAAGTGTTTTAAGTTTCATAGTTACTTTTAGCCGTGTATTTTAGCATGGCTTCCCTTCTTTTAAATGACCTCAATTATATCATAAATTATACAGTTAAATCAACGTCAGTTTCATCATTTATAACCTGAATAACAAGCTTATTTGGAACGCAAACAAGTGGTGCAGTTGATGTATGTACTTCCCCTTGTGAAATGCATACTTTGTTTTCGCAGGACGCACTAATAATTGAAATTTTTTGATTTTTTATCCGTATTTCGTTTTTCCCAAATTCATTATTTATAAAAAAAGTTCTATCTTTTTCTAGTGAAACTGTATCAATAAGCTCACCATTAACGTAAATTTCAACCGCTTTGCCTTGTTGTGATTTTCCTTGAATAATAAAATAAACAAAAGCAGATAATAAAATTATAATCAAGAATGTAAAAATCCAAAATAAATTGCTTAATTTCTTGTCATTCATAGCTGCACCTTCTTATAAAATTAGTTAATTTATTATATCATTTTGACAGTTATTTGTCAAAAATAGCTAATAATAACTATGTTTGTTTTATTTTTTTAACCGATAGAAGAAACTTATACTAGAAAGAATTATTTTCTAATGAACTACTTGATTTTTGGAAAGAAACGTGGTAGAATGTAGTAGTTGTATTTATGAAATACATTAAATACTGTATGTGGGGCATAAAGATGGACACCTTTACAGTTTAGACATGACGTTAATCAGTGTGAAGTTTTTGAACTTTACAACAATAAATATATAATTTTGCATCATATTTTATTATATGGCTATCCCACTTGTAATATATGAGGGATTAACATTAAAATATGAGAAATAATGCAGAAGTAACAAATTTTATCTAACACAACATATAATTACTAATTTTTTCAAATATTTTTACATAATACTGTTATTTTCTCGCTTCTGTGTTATACTAATAAAAACCTGTACCTTTGTACAGTTCGGGAGTGTGTATTACTTTGTATAAGTTTATTATAAATGGTGGAAACAAGCTTGAGGGCTGCGTTTCTATTAGCGGTGCCAAAAATGCCGCTGTTGCAATTGTTGCTGCAACTATTCTTTGCGACGAACCTTGTGTACTCGAAAACGTTCCAGATATATCAGATACAGCCATTTGTGCGAAAATTCTTCATGAAATGGGTGCTTCAATAAATTACACTAATAAAAACACAATTTTAATTGATACTAGAAATATAAAAAGTCCAGTTGTTCCCCTAGAACTCGCAAGATCAATGAGGGCTTCAAGCTATTTTCTGGGAACCTTACTCGGAAGATTTCATGAGGCATATGTACCAATGCCAGGGGGCTGTGATTTAGGTGACAGACCTATAGATCAGCATATAAAAGCTTTTGATCACCTTGGTGCAACCCATGAAATAGTTAATGGAACTGTTCATGTTAAAGCAGATATGCTAATTGGAAACCAAATTTATTTTGATTTTATTACCGTTGGTGGAACTATAAACGCAATTTTTGCAGCTGTTAAAGCAAACGGGCTAACTATTATTGAAAATGCTGCTAAAGAACCTCATATTGTTGACTTAGCAAACTTCTTAAACTCAATGGGAGCAGATATTAGGGGTGCCGGAACAGATGTAATTAAGGTTAGAGGCGTTGAATATCTAAAAGGAATCTCTTACGGAATTATTCCAGACCAAATTGAAGCAGGCACTTATATGGTTGCAGCGGCAGCCACAAGAGGTGATGTTCTAATTAAAAATGTAATACCTAAGCATCTCGAATCAATAACAGTAAATTTAAGAAAAATGGGTGTTAAGGTTGAAGAATTTGATGATAGCGTAAGAGTCTCTGTTGAAGGGCCTATTATGAAAAATAACGTTAAAACCATGCCACACCCTGGATTTCCAACAGATATGCAACCACAGCTTTCAACTTTGTTGACAATTGCTGATGGGACAAGCATTGTTACAGATGATATTTTTGATAATAGATTCAGATATGTTGGCGAGCTTAGGAAAATGGGTGCCGAAATAACAGTTAAAGATAAAATTGCCATAATACAGGGTGTAGATGGACTAAAAGGTGCTCCTGTAAAGGCAACAGACCTAAGAGCTGGTGCAGCATTAATTATTGCTGGACTTTGTTCAGAGGGTATAACCCAAATAGACGATATTTTCCACATTGAACGTGGATATGAATGTATTGAAGAGAAGCTCCAAGCAATGGGAGCTGATATAAAAAGAGTATACTGTCAGCCTATGGATTCGGTAGCAATCACTGGCTAACTTTAAATAACAAAGGCGGATATGTTAATCGTGTTCGTCTTTTTTTTAGAATTTCTCGAAGGGAGGAAAGGTTCTTTTTAGAACTAAATAATATGGCTAGAATGTATCCGCTTTTTTCCTCCAGTAAGGGAAACGCAATTTATATTGGAACTCAAACTAGTGGTATCTTAATTGATGCAGGGGTAAGCTGTAAGAGACTAACTGAGGGATTAACTCAAAATGGAATTTCTCCCGAAGCTGTACGTGGCATATTTGTAACCCATGAGCATAGCGACCACATCTGCGGAATTAGGGTTTTCACAAAAAAATATGGCACACCAGTTATTGCACAAAAGCTCAACTTAGAATTTTTAGTAAAAAATGATCATATTAATATAAATTCGCCTATTAGAGAGATTGATGAAAATCCAATGGAATTTGCTGATTTTCAAATTTCTGCTTTTGAAACCTCCCACGACACAAGGCAAAGCTGTGGGTATAGAATTGAAACACCTGATGGAAAAACGTGCTGTGTCTGCACAGATTTAGGGAAGATTACAGAAACAGTACATAATCATCTTTCTGGTAGTGACTTAGTTTTACTAGAGGCTAACTATGATAGAGAGCTTCTTAGAAATGGTCCTTATCCCTATTACTTAAAACAACGGATATCCTCTGCTCAAGGGCATTTGTGTAATATTGATTCAGCTAGTGAAATTGGTGAGCTTATAAAATGTGGTACTGCTCAAATTGTTTTAGGACACCTAAGTCAGGAAAATAACAGCCCCAATATTGCTGGCAATACTGTTATAAATCATTTGTCTAATTATACATATAAACGTGATTATATGCTAAAGGTCGCACCAGTCGAAACTAGAGGAGAGGTCATTGCATTTTGATTAATATTAATATCATCTCCGTAGGAAAACTTAAAGAAAAATATCTAAAAATGGCAAGTGACGAGTATTTAAAAAGACTGTCTGGTTTTTGCAGGCTTAATATAATCGAGCTTAACGAGTATAAAATTTCAGATAATCCGTCAGCTAAAGAAATTGAAAATGGGCTATCCGCTGAGGCAAAAATCATGTCCCAATATATCAATGTCAAGTCAGCATTTAATATAGCTATGTGCATTGAGGGAAAAAAGCTTTCGAGTGAAAAGCTATCTAAGGAAATTGAAAAATGTGGAGTAAATGGTTTTTCAACCCTAAATTTTATCATCGGTTCGTCCTTTGGGATTTCTGAAGAAATAAAAAATAAAAGCCACTTAAAATTATCAATGTCAGATATGACATTCCCTCACCAGCTTGCTAGAATAATGCTTCTGGAGCAAATTTATAGAAGTTTTCAAATTTCTAAGGGAACTAAATATCATAAGTGATATTAAAATGATAAAAACAAATATAAAGTTTTATGTCAAATAATAAGCCATAATAATCTATCAAAGCAATGATTGATTATTTAACGTTTTTTATCTCACCAGAAAGTACTTGTCTTGCTTAAGTTTAGAAAATTCTTGGGCATTTTATATAAAATCAATGACGAGAGCCAGTCCATAAAAACGAACATATAAAAAGCAACCTCCTATGGTATGAGAAACCATAGGAGGAATTTTTATGCTAAGAAACAAAACCATCTTAATATTGAAATGTATGAAAAAATACTCAAATAAATTAGCAGTAACATCATAACTCATACTTGTACAATTTTGGGCAATGCATATACTAGTGTTTTTATTATCATCCAAAGAAAACATAGATTAACAATAGGCTTTTTAAAATAGTCCTATTGTTTCAAAAATTTATAGGACTATCTAAACAAAACCATCATATTACTTTCCCCTTTCAGCCATTAATATTTTAATTTCTTGTTCATTGATTCCAACCATAGCTTCGCCTAAATTTTCTGAAATTTCAGCTATAAGCTTTGAACTTGTAAAGTGTTTTACAGCTTTTACAATAGCCTTTGCTCTTTTTTCTGGATCACCTGATTTAAATATTCCAGAACCCACGAATACTCCCTCTGCACCTAACTGCATCATCAATGCTGCATCTGCAGGAGTTGCAACTCCACCTGCTGCAAAATTTACAACAGGAAGTTTACCATTAATATGTACAAACTTAACTAAGTCATAAT
>JAAZIT010000032.1 GCA_012800685.1 Clostridiales bacterium | reverse complement strand
TAGGGCAGGACTTTTTTATTTATAAAGTCAAAAACCAACGAAAATATATTAAGTGTATTAGCTTAGATTTATTTTAAGCACCTTATGAAAGGAATGGTCGAAAAATGAGAGAAGCACTTGAAAAAATTAAATTAGCAGCACAAAAAGAGCTTGATGTTGTTTCTGATGCAAAGGCTCTTGAAGAAATTAGAGTTAAGTATCTAGGAAAAAAAGGTGAGGTTACAGCAATACTAAAGCAAATGGGAAAGCTTTCTGCTGAAGAACGCCCAATAATTGGTCAGTTAGCAAACGTTGTTAGAGCTGACATTGAGCAAGCAATTACTGATAAGGTGGTTGCAATTAAAGCTTTAGAAAACCAAAAGAAGCTTGTTGAGGAAGCAATTGACGTAACCTTACCAGGAAAGAAGAAGGTAATAGGGAAACCACATCCTCTTAATAAAGTATTAGCTGAGGTTGAAGATGTTTTCTTGGGAATGGGATTTGATATAGTTGAAGGTCCTGAGGTGGAAACGGATTATTATTGTTTCGAGGCATTAAATATGCCTAAGCACCACCCAGCAAGGGATACACAGGATACCTTTTACATTAATGATAATGTTGTTCTAAGAACACAAACATCCTCAGTTCAAATAAGAACTATGGAAAAAACTTCTCCACCAATTAGAATTATTTCACCTGGTAGAGTTTATCGTTCAGACGCTGTTGATGCTACTCACTCACCATTATTCCACCAGATCGAGGGTCTTGTTATTGACAAGGGTGTGACTATGGCTGATCTCAAGGGTACCCTTGAACTTCTTATGAAACGTCTATATGGGGATAAATGCAAAATTCGTTTTAGACCACATCACTTCCCATACACTGAACCATCGGCTGAGGTTGATATTATGTGCTTTAACTGCGAAGGAGAGGGTTGTCCTATGTGTAAGCAAGAGGGCTTTATCGAACTTCTAGGTTCTGGTATGGTACACCCTAAGGTTCTTTCTGATTGTGGAATAGACCCTGAGGTTTATAGTGGATTTGCATTTGGTATTGGTCTTGAGAGAATAACAATGGGAAGATTTAATATTAATGATATGCGTCTTCTATACGAAAACGATGTTAGATTTCTTGAACAGTTCTAAGAAAACAGGAGGAAAATTTTAAATGGATTTATCAATGAAATGGCTTGCAGACTATATTGACTGCAATGATATGCCGATAAGAGAATTTTGTTATGATATGACAATGAGTGGTTCTAAAGTTGAGAAATATGAAATAGAGGGCGAAGAGGTTTCAAAGGTTGTTGTGGGTAAGCTTATTTCTGTTGTTCCTCATGAAGATTCAGACCACCTTGTTATTTGTCAGGTTGATGTGGGCTCTGATAGCCCTATACAGATTGTCACTGGTGCGCCTAATGTTAAAGAGGGGCAGTATGTACCTGTTGCTTTAGATGGCTCTACACTCCCTAATGGTGTTAAAATTAAAAAGGGAAAGCTGCGTGGAGTTGAATCAAACGGTATGCTTTGTTCGCTAAGCGAGCTTAATCTAACAACACATGATTTCCCATATGCAATATCAGACGGAATATTTATTTTAGGTGATGACTGTGAATTAATTGAAGGAAAAGATATTAAGGAAGCTATTGGTTTAAATGACACAAGTGTCGAATTTGAAATTACTTCAAATAGACCTGATTGCCTTTCAATTTTAGGTTTAGCGAGAGAAGCACACGCAACATTCGGACGTGCAGTTAATGTTCCTTCCCTTAAATATAAAGGTGTTGACGGTACTGCAAGTAACTATATGTCTGTTGATATTAAAAATACTGAGCTATGCTCAAGATATATTGCAGGTATAGTTAAGAACGTTAAAATTGAACCCTCACCACGTTGGATGAGAGAGAGATTACGTGCTTGCGGAGTTCGTCCTATAAACAACTTTGTTGATATTACAAACTTTGTTATGCTTGAATATGGTCACCCAATGCACGCTTTTGACTTAAAGTATGTTGACGGCTCATCTATTATTATAAGAAACGCAGAAGCAGGAGAAAAAATAATGACTCTTGACGGTGTTGAGAGAGAACTTTCAAGTGAAATGCTTGTAATTTCCGATGCTAAAAAGCCTGTTGCTGTTGCTGGTGTTATGGGTGGGGAATTTAGTGGAATTATGGACGACACAACGACTGTTGTATTTGAAGCAGCTTGCTTTGATGGTGCTTCAGTTAGAACGACAGCTAAAAAACTAAATATGCGAACAGATGCTTCCTCTCGATTTGAGAAAGGACTTACTGCTGAAAACTGTAAGAATGCAATTGTGCGTGCTTTCCACCTAGTTGAAGAGCTTGGCTGTGGTGAGGTTGTAAGAGAGATTATTGATGCTGATTATTCAGATAAGTTACCAAAAATGGTTGAGTTTGATTATAAGTGGATTAATGCTTTTCTTGGAACTGATATTTTAGAAATGGATATGATTAAGATACTTCAAAGCCTAGATTTCCAAATTAGGGATGGCTATGTAATTGTTCCTCACTTTAGAATTGACATTAAGTGTAAGGCTGATATTGCTGAAGAGGTTGCTAGAATTTTCGGCTATAATAATATTCCTTCAACAATTGTTACTGGTATTGCTCAAGCTAAGAGAACAGAAAAGCAAAAATTTGAAAGAAGTATTACAAGCTCAATGCTTTCAATGGGATTTAACGAAATAACAACATATAGCTTTATTTCACCAAAATATTTTGACAAAATAAATCTTTCAGAAACAAGCAAGCTAAGAGATGCTGTTAAGATTACTAATCCTCTTGGCGAAGACACTTCAATAATGAGGACCTCTGTAATTCCATCTATTTGTGAGGTTTTAGCGAGAAACTATAATTATAGAAACGCATCAGCTAACTTATTTGAACTAGGAAATGAATATATACAAGTGGGAGAGGTACTTCCATATGAGCCACTTCGTTTGGCTATTGGCATGTATGGTGGAGACAGTGATTTTTATAGCTTAAAGGGTGCAATTGAAGGGCTTTTAGAAAGCATTGGTCTTGAGGAATATGAGATAGAAGCTGCAAAAGCTGATTGTGGATTTGATGAGGTTATGGCTTTCCACCCAGGAAGAGTTGCTATTATCTCAAAGGACGGAAAAGCACTAGGCATTTTCGGTGAGCTACATCCAACTGTTTTAGGCAATTATGGAATTGAAACAAGGGCATATGTTGGTAAGCTTAACATTCCTGAAATTATGGAAATCTCAGTTGTTGATAAGGTATATAAACCACTTCCTAAGTTCCCAGCAACTACTCGTGATATTTCAGTTGTTTGTGACGATAGTATTCCGGTTGCTCATTTAGAAAAAGCAATTAAAAAAGCAATCGGAAAAACTTTAGAAAGCATTAATTTGTTTGACGTTTATAAGGGCAAGCAAATTGAAGATGGTAAAAAATCTGTTGCTTATTCAATTTCTATGCGTTCTCACGAGGGAACACTTACAGATGAACAGGCAGATGGAGCTATGAATAGAGTATTTAAAACTCTTGCAGAGCTTGGTGCAGAGTTAAGATCTTAATAATTATGACAAATAAAATCAGGAAAGCTAATAGTTTTCCTGATTTTTGGTTTAATTTAACAATATTTTAGCTCTGATTTAGTAAGAATATAGAATTTTTTCAAAAACCCTTGTTATTTTGCTGGTTTTGGAATATAATAAGAGTGTAGAAACAAAATCAATTGCTTGGAGGGCGAAAAAAATGCATGATCAAACAAT
>JAAZIT010000031.1 GCA_012800685.1 Clostridiales bacterium | reverse complement strand
TAAGGGTTCAAATCTTGATATGATGGATGATGTAATTAAGCTTGCCTTTGGAAAAAAATCAAAGGAAATACTAGATATGAATATGTCATTTGAGGCATATCAAGAAATAATTACACTTACTATGAAAGCCCTTACCGGAGAGGAACAGGATAAGCCGGAGGAACGATTTCCTGAGATTACAGCAACAAAATAGTGAAGCGTGGTACGATTTAGAATACGATAGAGATTTAATAACCCAAAGTATAGCAAAGCAATATCATGTTTTGCCATCGGAGCAGGACGAGCTTTCTTACTCTGATTGGGTACAGCTTCTATCAGGAATCATGGAAAACACACCACTAGGACAAATAGTACTTATTCGTAAGGAAGATGACAAGGATAGATTAAAAAGTTTTTCTAAATATGAGCATGGCATTCGCAACGAGTGGAGAAGCTTTAGAGCAAAACAAAAGTCCGAAAACACTCAAAGTGTTGAGGACAATATTAAGGCATTAGAGAACATGTTTAAGGATATGTTTCTGTAGTACATTTAATTAAAATAATTTTATAAAAGGAGGGATGAATTTGAGCACATCAGTAGGAAAAATAACACTTGAACTTGAAATAAAAACAAATCTTAATAAACAAATGAACAGCATTAAGAACCAAATTTCAAAATCAATAGATAAGCCTATGTTCGACACAGCAAAAAACATGAGTGGAAATCTATCAAAGGCTGTGGACACCGTTAAAAACACTGTAGGCAAGGCGAGTAAGGTGATATCTGATGAAATGTCTAATACAACCGGTAAGGTTAAGGATAAGTCACAAGAAATGTCTGATGAAATTAGAAAAGCCATAGGCAATTTTGAAATTTCCGAAGACCCAACAGCTAGACTTCAGCAGGATTTAGACAATTCAAAGGAAAAAATGAGCCTTTTAAATGCCAAATGGCAAGAGCTTCAATCATCACTATCAAAAGAGGATACGGATAGTGGTGCGGCAGCAGTTGTTGAACAGCTTAATTTAGCTGAAAGACATATGTTAGATTTGCAAAACACTATTGATGTAACTAAGGAAAAGTTAAATTCAGGGATTAAAATGCCTGAACTAGATATTCCTGCAGTAGATACTGATAATCTAACGGAATCCATTAACGGCTCAACACAAAGTCTTAATGATTTAGATGTTCAAGCTGATGAAACTGGAGTTGGACTAAAAGAATCTGTATCAAAGCCAACAATTGATTTTAAAAAGCTAGGTAGTGTTGTTAAATCACTAGGAAGTGGAATTAAAAAGGGTCTAAGCGGAGCATTTAACGGATTAAAGGCTGTTGGTGGAAAGGCACTCGATAGTTTAAAAAAGAAACTCGGTGGCTTTAAACAGTTGGCAAGTGGAATAACCGGAATCTTTTCTAAGGTTGGAGATGTAGTAAAATCAGCAGTAATAGGCGCTTGTAACAGCAATGACGAATTTGCAAGCTCGTTAAATCAAATAAAAGCTAACTTGCAAATAGCTTTTGTTCCAATTATGCAATCTATAATGCCTGCAATTAACACTCTTATGGCTGGAGTTTCACAAGTGACAAGGGTTCTTGCGACATTTACAAACCAGTTATTTGGAAGTACTTATAAAAAGTCATTAGACACTGTTAAGCAAATTAAAGATGTTGGGAAAGAAGCAAAGAAAAACTCCACATATCTCTCTAGCTTTGATGAAATGAACGTCGCACAGGATAACGAAAAGGACAACTCATCAGGTGGTGGCGGTAGTGGAGGAATAGATTACTCGGCAATTAGTGGCGAAGAAGTAGAGCTTCCTGATTGGGCAAAACGCATGAAAGATTCCATAAAATCAGGTGACTGGGCAGGAGTTGGAGGACTTCTTGCTGAAAAGATAAATAAGTGCTTTAACATTGACTGGGCGAGCATTCAAAGTAAAGTTAACGGCTTTATAACTTCTGTAACAAGTGGCTTAAACGGTTTTATGGATAAGTTCGATTGGGCAGGGTTGGGTAGCACTATTGCAGGAGGCATAAATACTGTTTTTGGTGGAATGTACACCTTTATGACTACCTTTGACTGGTCTGGGCTGGGAAAAGGTATTGCTACATCATTAAATAATGCCATTTCAAAAACAGATTGGGGACTTATTGGAAAAACCTTTGCAAGCAAGTGGAATGCTCTTATAGATACATTGTTTGCTTTTGTTACTAAATTTGATTTTAGTGGTTTTGGTTCATCAATCTCAAAAAGCGTTAATGCTTGGTTTGATGAAATAGATTGGGCAAAGCTAGGCAAAACAATAACTAAATCAATTACAGGATTACTGGATACTGTCTTAGGATTTTTAGAAACAATGGATCGGGCTGGAATAGGCGAAAGCATTCAAACATTTATTACAAATATTGATTGGATAGGTATTGCTAAAAAAGTTTTTGAGGTTATAATATCG
>JAAZIT010000030.1 GCA_012800685.1 Clostridiales bacterium | reverse complement strand
CTTCTTTAATTGCATCTAAGCAAATTTGCCACATATCTTTGGTACGTTGAGTAGCACCTTTCAAAAATGTAGCATCGCCATCATAAGGCGTAATGTTTTTTGTTACAAAGCCACGAACATCAATTTTATTAGTACTGATGTCGTTTAAATTAGAATTAACCATAAGAATTGTAATAATATTATAGTGTTTTGATATAAATAATTAAAACCTAAAAATCTTAGAACGAACAAAAATAGTGCTTTAGAACATAGATATCGAATATCTGTAGCTCCTTATGTTTTAGAAACATATTTTGAGTTAGTGTTATATTTGCTGTACACTTTATACATGCTTTGACTTTTAATTGAACTAATAAAAAAGACATTTAATTTAGACAACAAAAACCCCCTTGTGTGGATTTTTCCACAAAAGGGGGTTGTTTTATGACGCCTAATAGGCGCACCATATGTTCATTTTATTATAAAATAATTACTCATCATCGTAATAATCCTGTCCAGCATTATTTTCAAAGGTCACATTGTCGTAAGTTATTTTAGAGCCATCTTTGATTCGTCTCTCTATAACACCAGAACCAGCACTGTTTTTTATTAAAACATTTTCCATTTTTAGTGATATAATTTGTCCAGTTTGAGATCCTAATGAAATACCACCTTGTTGACTGAACCAGTTCCAAGGAGATTCTCCAGCATTTTCTATTATCGCATTTTTAATCAAATTGAGATTACTATTGCTCTTTTGAATATTAATTCCTTTCCAACTACCTGCACCGTGTTGTCCAGTAAACTTAACTGGTTTTTCTGTAGTACCTAAAACTTCCAATACAGTATTATAGTATTGTACTTCAATACCATAACCTTCTCCGAATATTAATTCGCTACCTTCCTTTATTTGAAGATGTCCTGGCTTGTTGTTTCCTCTATCTTTTATAATAATTATTCTTTCATCCACAAAATAAGGAATACCTGGGTCTAACCATGTATGTTTTGGACCATTTATCTCATCTTCTATAAAACCGCGTTTATGTAGAGAACCAGTGTTTACGTAAATTTGATTTGTTCCATTGTCGCTATAGGTGCTTTGAGTTCCATCTAAAAACTTCACTTTTCTAGTTGAAATCTGCATTGGATAACCTTGATTATCTGTTATTGTATTGGCTTTCCACTCTTCAATGTTTCCTGAGGCACCTACAAAAACACCAATTCCTTTATTATTACGAACTGTTGTGTTTTGTATTTCAGCTTTAGCCTCATTTATAACAGACAGAGCGGGTGATTTACCATCTGTATTTCCAGCATATTCTATTATTACATTGTGAAGTTTATTATTTAAATCTCCCGAATTCATATAAATATGTTTCCATGCTCCAGGTGTTTTGCTCGTTCCTGTAAATACAATCGGCTTATCTGCAGTTCCTATTGCAGTTAACGAGCCTGTGCGTTCTCCGTAGTCTTTCACTTCCAATCCACCACCTTGTTCAAAAGCAATGGTTACACCTGGTTCAATTATTAGTGGTGCCTCTACTTTCACAAGACATGGCCAGATATAATCTATTCCACTACCACGGTTTTCTAATACAGTTGTTTCGGTAATTATCGAGCAGTCTAGCACAATGGGTTCAACTTTAGGTTCATTTATGGCACCATTACCATCATCGTCACTATCGCAACTAGCGAAGACAATTAGGGCAAGAGCCATTAACGAGATTGCTTTTTGAATAGTCTTTAATTTTTTCATTATCATTTGAATGTTTAAAAGTTAACTTGTTTCATTATTGAAACTATTTGAGTGATAGAAGTAATATGAAAACTACTTGGATCATATCTCTAAAAAAAAGATCTGTCTTCTCTTATCACTTTAATTTGTATCTGTAAGTGTAAAGCTCATCATTTTTAAAACCGGTAATTTAAAATTGATCTTTCCACTAAATATTATGGTCACAAAACTAAAGGGATAATCATAGAACTGGTATAACTATTTTATCAAATACTTGTAATAAGAGGTGGTTTTCTAATGCTACACACTGTTTCATCATAAAGTAACAGGATAAAAGAGACTCAAGCTTCT
>JAAZIT010000474.1 GCA_012800685.1 Clostridiales bacterium | reverse complement strand
CTAGAAGTCAAAAGATAATAAAAAGATTTTTAAATGAAGCTTTTTGATTTAAATTAGATTAATTTTACACTCGACAGCTTTATAAGCCACTACTCTATTTAACAGGGGATATACCGTAATCTCATCACACATACTTTCAACCTTTTAAAATGCAACCCGATTTATTTATAATAAATTCAAATATCATAAAATAAGCAGACATTTTTTATTTCATCAGAATTCTCATCCAAAGATTCTCGAAACATATAATTTTCCAAATCAATTATTAATAAACGCACTAGATATTAATACAATTAATAGCAAAAATGATTGATTTTAATTAAGACAGGTCTGTCCTATAAATATTCTTTGTAGAGCATTTTATAAACTATTTATTGTAAAAATAAAAAAAGTCTAGATAACTATTGATGTAGAAATGCCCTTAAGGCAATGTGAATGAGTATTTAAGTGCTTTCATTACTGAGCCTGTTTTTAATTGTGCATATCTATCATTTTTCAGCCACCTCATACCTTGTTCTTCTTTATAACTTGCTTTACCAATAAAAACATCTCGTAAACCAGGCTTCTTAATATCAACTTCATAAAGTTGCTGCAAAAGCACCATTGACTAAATGTCTAAGAATGGTGACTAAAAAACTAGGGTCTAAAACAGTTTTATTGGCAAAAAAGCCAAAGCTCCTATTGTAATACTATCTCTCTATTTAGATTTATACATATGCATAAATCAGGTAAGCTAAAACAAACTGAGAAAAGCAAAACAAGATGAGGTAAAAACAGGATGACAAAAAGTGAAGTATCAATGAACTTATGCAGTAAAGTTGCAGATGATATTATGATAGAATATTAATGATTAAAAGCTATTTAAGGTTAGCCATTTGTGCTCATATCTTTCACAAGATTAGAGCACAAATGTCCTAAATTATGTATGTAAAGCAGTTAATTTGTTCTATAGCTTTATATTCTCTAACATTATTGTGTTAAGGTATTATTTTTTATTAGACAAAGATCTAATTTGGTATAGTAGCTAAACTTTAACTTCTCTTTTTTCGATTTTATGTTTTAAATAAAACCTATTTCTTATGCTCTTGAACTATTCTTAAACAGTCCTCACAAAGCTTTGTGATTTTAGACCATTCTTTATTTTCAATTGCTTCTTTGGGAAAAATTTTAGAACCCATTCCAACACAACTTACACCGGCTTTAAACCACGCTGATAAGTTTTCTTTAGTTGGTTCAACACCTCCTGTAACCATAATTCGTGACCAAGGCATAGGACCCAACAAGTTTTTCACAAACGATGGGCCACCAACATTTCCTGCAGGAAACACTTTTATAATTTCTGCTCCTAACTCTTGTGCTAGTCCAATCTCTGAAACTGAACCACATCCCGGTGAATAAGGAATCTGTCTTCGGTTACATATTTTAAATATTTCGGGATTTAGTAGCGGACTAACAATAAAGTTAGCACCTAGTTGAAGATATAAAGCTGCTGTAGAAGCTTCTACAATTGAGCCTATACCTAATATCATTTCAGGACATTCAATAGCTGCCCATTTGTTTAATTCACTAAATACCTCGTGTGCAAAATCACCTCTGTTTGTAAATTCAAAAACCCGTATTCCTCCATCATAACAAGCTTTTACAACATTTTTAGCTGTTTCCAAATCTGAATGATAAAACACGGGAATTATCCCAGTGTCCAACATAGTTTGATAGACATCTATTCTTAAAAATCTAGCCATTATTATATGTATTATGTTTCTTTATCTTACTACTCTTCCTGATTCATCGCCTTTCATCAAGTTTTCAACATCCTTAACTGAGGATAAGTTGAAGTCACCATATATAGTATGCTTCAAGCATGATGCAGCTGCTGCAAAATCAAGTGCCTTTTGGTCATCATTAGGATAGGTAAGCTGTCCATAAATGAATCCAGCCATAAATGAATCACCTCCGCCAACTCTATCTACGATATGTGTTATATCATATCTTTGAGATTGGTAAAATTTATCCGAGTAAAGACACCCCCCCCATGTGTTATGGTTGGCATTAATTGAGCCACGAAGTGTTATAATTACTTTTTTTGCTCGTGGAAAAATTTTCATCAGCTGTTTGCAAACTGATTCAAATTCGGTAGCATCTATTTCCCCAACGGTTTTATGCGAGTCGAATCCCTCTGGTTTTATACCAAACACTTTTTCTGCATCCTCTTCATTACCTAGAATAACATCACACCCTTCTACTAACTCAGGCATTACTTCCGAAGCTGTTTTACCATAATTCCACAAATTATTACGGTAGTTTAAATCAGTTGAAACAGTTATTCCCATTTCATTGGCTGTTTTAATAGCTTCAAGACAAGTATCTGCAGCTCCTTGTGATATCGCAGGTGTTATACCTGTCCAATGAAACCAAGTGGCATCTTTAAGGATTTCTCGCCAATTAAACATCCCTGGCTTCACACTTGATATTGAAGAGTTAGCTCTGTCGTACACTACCTTTGAAGGTCGAGCAACAGCTCCTGTCTCAAGAAAATAAATCCCGACTCTTTCACCACCTCTAAGAATTCTATTAGTGCCAACATTATGTTTTCTTAAATCAGAAACACACCAATCTGCTATATCATTTTCAGGCAATCTGGTAACAAAATCCACTGGGATATCATAATTGGCTAATGAAACAGCTACATTGGCTTCGCCACCACCAAAAGTGGCATTTAAATTATTAGATTGTATAAATCGGGCATATTCAGGAGTTGCTAAACGTAGCATTACCTCACCAAATGTTATTACTTTTTGCATAAAATATTATTAAATTTTTGATTGTGAGATTATTGTTGTTTTGTTTCTAAAAATTCAGGAAACCTCTCATATTTCAAAACATGAGAAGTCACTTTTAGTCCACACCTTACCAGTATAGTATTATAATAATAATGTGTTAATTATAACTCTACTGTACAAACAATAATCATATTAACTCCTGCTTTGATAAAACAGTTTCATAAAATAATCCTTGTAGAATTTATTTATTATATGCTGTTTTTTCTACTGACTTAAAAACATGATATATTCATAATTCACGTCATCTATTATTTAAATTGTGTTGTTACCAAGCAAATATACAAATATGTTTTATAAAAAGGTAGCAATTTGATTACAAACTAGATGTTTTATAATTAAATTTTATGCTTTAGCACTTAATTTGTAATCGTTTTTCTTATTCTGGGCTATGCTTACCAGCAAACATTTAAAAATTAAATATTATCCTCATATTGAAATATATTAAATAAAAGAGTGAGCGATTCAATAGAAATAAAAAAAATCTTACCTATCATTATAATGATGATGAAACAATAGGTATCAATCATCCTTTTCTAAGTGAACAAGACAACATTTTATGAGCTCAAAAATAATAATACTAGGCGTTACAAACAACAAAACCTCTGCTCAAAGGAAGTGTTTAACTATTTCTTTAAAACGATCAAAACATAAAATGGGTTTATACACTAGCTTTACACGGTCTGGTTGAGAAAACAATCGCTCTATTTATTAGGATAAAGTTAAAATAACTCCTCCTATCTCATCTATTCACCTAATTAATCATAACTCTATGAACATACCCACCCCCATACGGTTTTAATTATTATTGTAGTAATAGTAGTGCAAGACAAGCTTAAAATCATTATTTTTGATGATTAGTAAGTTGCTCAACATAAAACAAAAAAAACTAACCACATTTTATAGATTATACACCATGAATTATAAATGGATTTTATATACACTAACAACTCTATTAGTTGTTTCGTGCAGTAGCTACAAGCAAGCCAAAAGAGAGACGCCTGAATATGCAATAGTAAATATATCGGGACAAATTGTAGAGATGAACCAAGAGCAAGG
>JAAZIT010000473.1 GCA_012800685.1 Clostridiales bacterium | reverse complement strand
GAACTTGATGAGGTAATGGATGTAAGTGACAGAATTTTGGTTATATATGAAGGCGAAATTGTAGGGGATTTAAATCCTAAAGAAATCACAGTAGAAGAATTAGGTCTTTATATGGCCGGATCAAAAAGGGGTGAGAAATATGAGAAAAATTAAAAGACTGATGCAGTCTGAAGGTTTTATCAGTTTTTTATCTTCATTGATGGCAATTGCAGTAGGTCTCCTTGTTGGTCTCATAATACTTTTAATAAGTAATTCTAAAGATGCAATTCCAGCCTTTTTTACAATTTTAAGAGGTGGATTCGAAGATGGAACCAAGGGTTTAGGTCAAGTTGTTTATTATGCCATACCAATTATTATGACCGGCTTATCTGTTGGTTTTGCTTTTAAAACTGGATTGTTTAATATCGGAGCATCGGGACAGTTTACTTGTGGTGCTTTTGTAGCAATATATATAGGAGTAAAGTGGTCATTCATTCCTCCTGAAATTCATTGGCTCGTTGCCTTGTTAGGAGCAATGGTTGCAGGAGCTATTTGGGGTTCAGGACCAGGTATACTTAAAGCATTTTTTAATGTTAATGAAGTAATTACATCCATAATGATGAATTATATAGGTATGTACTTAGTTAATATGACAATAGTGAAAACTGTATATGATTCTTTGAAAAATCAGACAAAGCCTGTTTTAAAAAGCGCTATTTTGCCTAAGGCGGGATTGGATAAACTTTTCAATACAAGCAATGTAAATATAGGAATATTCATAGTTCTCATAGCTGTTGGGATAATTTATATAATACTTCAAAAAACTACATTCGGTTATGAATTAAAAGCTTGTGGTAGCAATAAAGAGGCAAGTAGATATGCAGGAATAAATGAAAAGAGAAGTATAATTTTGTCAATGGTTATTTCAGGTGCTTTAGCTGGGTTAGGTGGAGGACTATTGTATCTTTCAGGCTCAGGAAAATATCTTCATGTATTAGATGTATTGGCAGCGGAAGGTTTCAGTGGTATTTCAGTTGCCTTGTTAGGTATGTCCCACCCCATAGGTATACTACTTTCAGGGTTATTTATAGCTCATTTGGAAGTTGGAGGATTTAACATACAACTTTACAACTTTGTACCGGAAGTTATTGATATGATTGTTGCTGTAATTATTTACTGCGGTGCTTTCGCATTGTTGTTTAGACAAATAATACATAGGCTTATTAGAAAGCCTGTTGTAGAACTGGCTGGTGCAAATGATATTGAAGAACCTTTACAAACTACTTCTCAAATTTCTACTGCTACAGAATACCCAGTTGGTGATGATATTAATAATGGCATAGATAATAAAGAAAATGAAACAGAGCACAAGGAGGATATATAAATGAATACACTTTATTTTATAACTCAGCAAACCATGTATTTTGCAATTCCTCTTTTGATTGTTGCTTTGGGAGGAATGTTTTCTGAAAGAAGTGGTATTGTAAATATTGCTTTGGAAGGAATAATGGTAGTTGGAGCATTTGCCGGTATCGGATTTATAAATATTTTTCAAAATACAATGAGCGGACAAACACTTTTGTTATTGGCTGTTTTAGTATCAGCTGTTGCAGGTGCTTTGTTTTCACTGTTCCATGCATTTGCAGCAATTAATTTAAAGGCTGACCAAACAATAAGTGGTACAGCACTGAATTTATTTGCACCTGCCTTTGCAGTATTTACAGCAAGAATGATTCAGGGTGTTCAACAAATTCAGTTTACGGATACATTTTATATTAGAAAGGTTCCTTTCTTG
>JAAZIT010000472.1 GCA_012800685.1 Clostridiales bacterium | reverse complement strand
TCCTCGGCATATGGTGTTGCGTGTGCTATGAAGGCAATGAACAACAAGAATTTTGCTGTTGCCGTTGTTGGTGACGGCGCAATGACTGGTGGTATGACATACGAAGGTATGAATAACGCCGGTAAATCTGATGCTAATCTAGTTGTAATTTTAAATATTAATGAAATGTCTATTTCAAAAAATGTAGGCGGTATGGCAAAGTACTTATCAGCACTTAGATATAAGGGCTCATATTTAAAAACCAAAAGCTTAGTTGAGCAGTTTTTAGATAGAACTCCAATTATCGGTAAGCCACTAAAGGCTGGTCTAAAGAAATCAAAAAATGCGATTAAGAATGCAATCCTCGACTCAACTATTTTTGAAGAGTGGGGTTTTGAATTTATAGGACCTGTTGATGGTCATAATATAAGAAACCTTGAAGAAGCACTAAGAGCTGCCAAATTAAAGCGAAGACCTGTTATTGTTGCGGTTTATACAGTTAAAGGAAAAGGATATCCTCCTGCTGAAGCTAATCCAGGTGGCTATCATGGAGTAAGCTCCTTTGAACTTGCAACAGGTAATCCAGATGTAATTCAAGAAAACAGCTATTCGGCTATATTTGGTAAATATCTTACACAGCTTGCTAGAAGAGATACAAGAATATGTGCTGTAACAGCAGCCATGAAATATGGGACTGGTTTACAATATTTTTACAAGGAATTTCCAAATAGATTTTTTGATGTTGGAATTGCAGAGGAGCATGCCGTTACGTTCTGTGGTGGCTTAGCAGTAATGGGCATGATACCTGTATTTGCAGTATATTCAACCTTCTTACAAAGAGGCTATGATCAACTTATTCATGATATCTCAATAAGCAATACCCATGCAATTATTTGTGTTGATAGAGCAGGGATAGTTGGGGATGATGGTGAAACTCATAATGGTATTTTTGATGTACCTTTTTTAACTACAATACCAAATATAACCATATATTCGCCTGCAAATAATAGTGAGCTAAAGCTCTGTTTGAATAAATCTATTTATAATGAAGCTGGACTAGTTGTTGTTAGATATCCAAGAGGTAGCGATAACACGAAACCTACTAGAATCGAACCTAACTCAAGCTTTGTATATACAAATAACAATTCAAAAACTCTTGTTATTTCATATGGAAGACTAATTAACAATGTTTATAGTGCTGGAGAAATATTAAAGGAAAAGGGAATTGACTGTGATATATTAAAGCTTGTAAAAATATATCCTATTTTAGACGAAGTGAAAAACATTGTATCTAAATATAATAATGTTATATTTTTTGAAGAGAGTGAATATCAAGGCTCTATTTCCCAAAAATTTGAGGCAATGTTTTCTACGGTAAAATCCTATGCGATAAACGGATTTATTAAACAGGCAACTGTTCAAGAGGTTTTTGAAGACCTTAGTTTTGATGTTGCAGGTATTGTAAAAATCATAGAGGAAATTTAATATTATGGAAAGATTAGATATTTTTCTTGTTAGAAGAGGTTTAGTTAAGAGTAGAATTCGTTCAAAAGAGTTAATTATAACTAGTGGTGTAAAAGTAAATGACAAAGTTATAATAAAACCATCATATAAAGTTAGCGAATCAGATGATGTTAAAATAATTTCTAAACAGCTTGAATATGTTGGACGTGGTGGATTAAAGCTTGGAAAAGCAATTATTGAATTTAATATTTCCCTTGATAATAAAGTTTGTGTTGACTTAGGAGCATCCACTGGTGGTTTCACCGATTATATGCTAAAAAATGGTGCAGCTAAGGTTTTTGCTGTTGATGTTGGACATGGTCAGCTAGACTCATCTCTAGTTAACAATAAAAAAGTTGTTAATTTAGAGGGAATTAATGTTAAAGTATTTGGAATTGATCATATACATGAAAAAGTTGATTTTGTAAGTGCAGATTTATCATTTATATCCATAAAATCAGCATTACCTGCAATAAAGCAAGTTTTAAATAATAACCAATTTGCTGTAATTTTAATAAAACCACAATTTGAGGTAGGAAAAAATCGCATTGGAAAAGGTGGTATAGTAAAAGATAAAAAAGCTCATATTTCAATGCTAATGGAACTGTTAGTACATATTGAGAGTGTTGGATTTAAAATTGAAAATCTTACATCATCTCCCATAACTGGTGGCGATGGTAATATTGAATACCTATGTTGTATTAGAAATTGTCAGAGTAATAATAATTCGTTTTTGTTTAACAATGATATAAAAGCGTTTGTAGAAAACACTTTTGAAACCATGAAATGATTCGGAGGTTTTACATATGAAGGTTGTAGTTTTTCCAAATTTAAATAAAAAGAACTGTCACAGGTATACGGTTAACGCTTGTGAGATATTATCAAAAAATGGTGTGTCTATATTTATGGACGAAAAGTATTTTAATGATTTTAAAGACTATGCCTTTGT
Source organism: Clostridiales bacterium (assembly GCA_012800685.1). Lineage (GTDB taxonomy): Bacteria > Bacillota > Clostridia > Oscillospirales > Ruminococcaceae > JAAZZIT01. The sequence goes on along the minus strand of JAAZIT010000472.1, from coordinate 1,706 downwards.
TAAATATGGTAAACGAAATGAGATAGTATGCGGAAGTGATTTTATTATTGCAGTTGGTGGAGATGGAACTATTTTAAAATGTTCAGGATTTGCATCTAAACACAACAAACCAGTTCTTGGTATTAATTGCGGAAGACTTGGGTTTATGGCAAGCTTAGAGCATTCACAAATCGAGCTTTTAAATGACTTTTGCAATAGTAAATTTACCCTCGACAAAAGAATGATGATTGATGCCGAGGTCATTCACATTGACGGAAGAAGGGAAGGGTTTACTGCCCTTAATGATATTGTGGTTTCAAAAGATGCTGGCTGTAAAATTGCTGATTTTATTGTTTCGAAAAAGGGTTCTGTCATTAGTTCTCTTAGGGCTGATGGATTAATTTTTTCCACTCCAACTGGTTCTACTGCATATTCCTTATCAGCTGGTGGACCAATTATTGAGCCGAGTATGGAATGTATTGAATTTACACAAATTTGCCCCCATTCACTACTTGCACGCTCTATGATGTTTAAATCGGATTCGGTTTTAGATGTAAAATTCAGGGCAAACAATGATGCAAAAACTGTGTTAACTGTTGATGGAAATGAAGTTTTAAAGCTTGTTAAATCAGATGTTCTCAAAATATATAAATCTAAAAGTTTTATTGAACTTGTTGATATTCAAGGGGGAAGCTTTTTTTCCTCTGTTAACGAAAAGCTTATGCAGCCTATAAAGGAAATGTCGGAGGATTCGTGATGAAGTTAGAAAGACAAAAGCTTATTAAAAAAATAATTACTGATGATGAGATTTCAACGCAAGAAATGCTACAAAAGCGTTTAAAAATACATGGACTTAACGTTACTCAGGCAACCATTTCTAGAGATATTAAGGAAATGTCACTCGTAAAAACATTAGGTATAAACGGTCAATATAAGTATGGTATTCCTGCCAAATCAAGAGAGAAGATTAAATCCAACGAGGAGCTTTTCTTAAGTATATTTCTTGAATCTGTTGAAAAGGTGGATATTGCACTTAATATTGTTGTGATTAAAACTCATACTGGAATGGCTCAAGCAGTATGCTCAAAGCTTGATAGAACTCCATATCCTCAGCTTGTAGGAACACTTGCGGGGGACGATACTATATTTGCGCTTATGAGAACTGAAAATGATGCTATAGAATTCTTTAAAAATCTTGATAATTTAGCGAGACAGGTGAATTAAATGCTAAGAGAAATTTATATTGAAAATTTAGCAGTGATTGAAAAAGCTATTATTCCTATAGAAAAAGGATTTTCAGTTTTTACCGGTGAAACAGGTGCAGGAAAATCAATTCTTATTAATGGAATTAATGCCGTTTTAGGTCAACGTGTTACTAAGGATATAGTGCGTACTGGCTGTAAAAAAGCTGTTATTTCTGCAATGTTCCAGCTTGAAAAAAGTATCACTAATAAACTAGAAGAGCTAGATGTTATATGTGAAGATAATGAGCTTTTAGTTTCAAGAGAGATTTTTTCCGATGGCGGAAGTGTCGCAAGAGTTAACTCTAAAACGGTTAATGTATCACTTCTTCGTGAAATCGGAGCTTTTTTAGTAAATATTCATGGTCAACATGACAATCAAATTCTTTTATCTCCTGAAAAACATATACATATTCTCGATTCCTTTGGAAATCTTGAAAATGTTATCCTTAATTATCAGTCAAGCTTTAAAGAACTTCAAAAAAT
>JAAZIT010000471.1 GCA_012800685.1 Clostridiales bacterium | reverse complement strand
GTGCAAGCTTTTTTCTTGTAAGCTCTGGAAGCTCTGGCTCAACCTTTTCAATTTGCTCCGAGAATTTCTCAATCCATTTGTTATAAAGTTCAGCCTCTTTCCCCTGTGCTTTCATAACTGTATATCTTCCACTTTTTTCGGAGGTTGCATAGTCCCCAAGGCTGTTAAGAACCATGGCGATAATTTTAGAAATTCCCTCAAAGAGAATTGTTATTTTAACGTGGTCGGCAATGCTGTGGTGTCCGGTTTTGGCAACTCGCCCAAATCTGTCTCCGGCTTTTTTCTCGTCTGTGACGTACGAGTCAAAGTATTTTTCTTTCATGTAGCAGATCCCTGCCTGTTTTCCTGAAAAAACCTTTGCATTATCCCTATCATTAGGGGAAAATCCCTCTGATTCTTTAGTCATTCCAATAATTGTAAGTTGCATATTTTACCTCCCATAATCACTATAAATATTATGCCACACCATTTAATCTATGTCAAGGATATTAGAAAAAATTAGATTTCAAAAATTCCTTATGGAGCTATTTCTTTTAAACAATCTTTAGGCGGATAAGTATTTAAATAACAACATTTGTTTATGAACCACTAAAACAATGTGGCAGTATGATAAGTAATCAGTTTTAGACAATAATTTTTAAAAGCAAGCGATTCTGTGCTTTTCGTGTATATTTAGTAAAAAGTATATTAATAAATACCAATAGATGTTTTCACGTATTATCTTAGCGTAAATTTTTAATGTTCAGTTACAAAAAATCTAAAATGCTCTTTAAAGTATGCGGTATAGGGGCTGGAGCGTAATTACAGCCTTTGTTGAGTGTCAAATGCAGGGATACTAGTGTGTATGTACAAGTTGCTTAAAGGAAAGAATTGGAAGAGCAGAGGAGGATTTAAACAGTATTTTTTATTTGTTTAGGCTGGTGTTTGGGCGATTTGATGGATTCTTGCTTAATTCTAATGTCACCCCTGCGAGATAAGCGTGGTTCTATTCTCTTGCATAGTGAGGGAATAGCTAAAGGGGGAATTGTATTCTAGATTATAAGACAGAAAAAACTGCTGCTATCAATGATAACAACAGTTTTTTTTCTTCGTTGGCATCGAAGAAACAATTCATATATACAAATAACCCTAACGAAATGCTAAAGATTATCTATATCTAATTAAAGGGGCATTACCTTTTTTATGTGTACCTTCTGATTGCCCCAACGCTATAATTATCCAATTGCCAAAGCTATTTCGACTGCTCTGACTGCTTGCCCTAGCTACGCTTGCTCTGGCTACGCTTGTTCAGACTGTTTGCCCTAGCTACCGCTTGCTCTGGCTACGCTTACTCTGGCTACTTGCTCCGATTGTTTGATTACTCGGACTGTTCCAAATTCTCTGGACTTCTTCCTCCGATATTAAGCTCGAGAACTTCAGGCTTCTTTGCAGCATGCTTTTGACGATAGCTTAATGGAGTTGTATTAACTCTTGATCTAAACTGTCTCATGAAATGACTGTAGTTGTCATAACCACAGGTCATTGAAATTTGGTGAACGGATAAATCTGTTGTTGTAAGAAGATATTTTGAATAGTCAATCTTACTTCTAATAACGTCGTTAATTACGCTAATTCCAAATGCTTCTTTATAAAGCTGTTGGAATCTTGAACGGCTAAGGTCCATTTCATCACAAAGATCCTCAATAGTAAACTTCTCGTGAGGCTCGTTATAAATTCTTGTACGCATATCAACAAGTCTTGAGTAGTACTGGTTTTTGCTTCTTGAGGTGATTTCGTGTAGGCTTTCGCTAAGCTTTAAGAAGAAAAGCTTTAGATATATTCTAACTGATTCAGATCTATGTGCATTTAATGAATGAAATTCAAAGCTCATAGTCTTAATGAAATTTGAGAAATCATCGGCATTGTGAACCGCAAAGAACTCGTCCACAGGAATATCAAGGTCGTCAAAAAAGCTCTCTTCCCCATCTTCAACTACAAAATGGAACCAATCGTTAATAAATTTGCTGTTATCTGTTTGGAAGAACTGTGGTGATCCCTTTTTATATAGAATCATTGAGTTTGCTTTAACGGTGGTATCTCTTCCTCTAATATTGAAAACTGCTGGAGTTTTCACAATTAGCATTAGATAACCTCCAATGCTGTTTGGTCTGTTAATGCTATAATGTTGGTCAATTAGGCTGTTATAGCCAATTCTTGTAACATACATTTTTAATCATCCCTTCTCAATTAATTTTTTAATTTGATTTGTTTTTTGAGTCCAATAAATAGAGAACTGAATTGAATGTAAAGCTTTAGACTCTAGGCATAAAACCTCAAGTGTTGAAAGTTTTAAAATCACTCTATTTAATGCTAGCTATGATCATTTTGGGAAAATTGCTTAGGTTATATGCAAAAGTCCTGCTAAAATCATAGGTTAGCAGTAAAAATCAGTCATTAACAGTTATCTATTATATCGTGCGCAATAAAAATAAATAATGTGAAATAAATTATACATTATTCATATCCCAATTATATTATAACACCTAGAGTATACTCTAACGCAAGTCTTTTGAACAAAGTTTGTATATATGCACTAAAGTGCAGTGGAAACGACAGCGTATATTGTAACATATCACAACTAATTGGCAGGG
>JAAZIT010000470.1 GCA_012800685.1 Clostridiales bacterium | reverse complement strand
TTGAATTTATAGGTAAACCTAACCCAAAATCATCATTGAGTTTTGATATTGACTTCATAAAATCTAGCCCAAAATACTCCTTCACAAAGGTTATAACATTTCCTTTTACTCCACATACAAAGCAATGATAAACCTTATCATTATAACTAAAATTATTATCCTTACCGTTATGAAACGGACAGCTTGTCCTATTATGTCTGCCCGTTTTATGATATTGTTCTATAACATCTTTCATTGTTATGTTTTCTAGTATTTCTTCTGCAAAATTAATCTTCATATTATCACCTAATATTTTAATTTGTTTCTAAGCCAATAATAGCAAGTGCCGTGTATTAGTTCACCCGAATATTTAGAATCGCAAAACACAAATGTTATGTCATATCTTGATTGCCATGATAAAAGTGCTGCCTTAAGACTCTGAGGCTTTAATTGACTCCTATAATCATGAGATTTAATTTTCTCCCAACTACAATTTTCTATCATTAAAAATACTTTTATACCTAATGCCTTCGCTCTCAAAAATTCAGTTTCAAATCTTCTTCTATCAACTGTAAAATTGCCTGCTATTTCATCAATATTTGCCTTTCTTTCAATTACTATTTCATTTTCATAAGTTATACCATCTACTTGAAACGAATAGTCTCCTATATCTAATTTTCGTGATATATATGACAACTTTTTTGCATCGAAATAACTTGTTATTTCATTATTAACTTGCTCTCTAGTGTCACAAATTATTGTCATATTTCTTAGAGTTTCTTTTATTTCTGCTTCTGTTTTAAACTCCTTCAACTGTTAATCCTCCCAAGGAAATCCATCATCTATTTTTTCTGAATTTTCCAGAGTTGAAACTACATTACGTTCAGGCATTTCACCCTGCCATTGTGGTAATTGTCTTGCTTTTTCTTTATTAATAAACCAACGCACTTTAAGATATCCATCTTCATCGTTTACAAGTTTTGCAGCTCCCATAGCGCCTTTCCAACTAAGAAAATTGAAGTCGCCATCTGGTATATCAAAACTATCAAAAAATGCTGTCATATTTCTATTAAAATACTGATTTTTAACTAGGTAATAGTTGATATTAATATCGCTATTATTAGGTCTAACGGTAACAACTATCATCTCATTACCCGAAGTTTTAGAAATAGTTTCCTCTGCTTTAATAATAGTTACTCTATGATCACCCTCTTGTGTTCTTGGTCTTTCTTCTCTGTGGTAATCCCATTTTGACATATTATTTTTCTCCTTTTAAATTAATATTTGCTTTTCCAGTTTTCTGTATATAAATCAACTATATTTCTTTCATCAACAAATGCCATGAACTCGCTTATTTCCTTTTCAATAGGTACAATATCATCAGGGTAATATGTTTCTTTAAACACATCTTTCCCATTTGAAATAAGGTATGTAAATCGTTTCGCCTCAGGACATAATTTAAAATACATAGGATGCTGTGGACTATCAAAATATTTGCCATGTTTATATGTCTGACTGAATTTAATATCATAGATAGTCCCACATTTAAGTGCATCAAGAATTCCGTATAAAACAAATTCTATTCCATCAATAACTATATTTCGAGATAACTTGACCTGAAAAGCTCCATTCTTAACAATGTCACCTACTCCCTGAATTCCTTTAATCCACTTATGTTTGGGGTCTGGACTCGCACCCTCGCAATATGCAGTGACCATATTTTCAAATTGTATTCCATTTAGCATTGGCATACTAGGCGGAGTCCGTTTTCGCTTTAACGCATTTATAAAATCATTATATCCATCCTCTTTTTTAAACGCCCACGCATACGAAGATAGTAAACTTTGAGTTATAAGAAATTTATTCTTTTTCATACTCGTATACCTTTTTGGCTCCATTCCAAACTATGCCCTCTTGCTTGATTTTTTCTTTGAATAGTGATTTTAGTTCTTTTTCGCTTGTAAGACTATGCTTAATATCTTTTATATCTTTCATTGCCTGAGTTATTTCATCGGGTTTTGTTATCTTTGAAATAATTTCTTTACCTGCCTTAATAGCACTATCATATTCTGTTTTTAATAACTTGAATGTTTGAGCTTCTTCTTTTATATTTTTCTTTGCTGTTTCAAAGAGAATGTTTAAAAAGTCGTTTTCATCTCCATCTTTGAGTTCAGGGACTTTTATTGATCCCTTAATTCCATAACTTGATTTTGCAGAATATTCTTGCGTCGGTGAAAAACCCAAATATCTATTGTTATCGCTTATATATAAATATGCCCCTAAGTCTGCTGGTTGCCACACAATTTCACGAGTTGCACCTTCACACATTAGCTCGAATATTTGATTTCCCTCTTTATCTTTACCCTTCGAAGTGTGGAAAATATATATCAAATTATGTGTTTTCTTAACCTCATTAGAAAATCTTAAAAACTCACTTTTTACAATGCCAAAACCTTGTATTGATATACCGCCACCTTTTTTTACGGCTGTTGAATTATTTCTCATTGCCCAATTTTTTAAAAGTTCAATAAAGGCTCCAGTCGTATCAATAACAATCGTTTCTTTTTCAGCTATTTCCTTGCTCCTCATATCTTCGAGAAGTTCTTCATATGTATTAACCACAATTGCATCTTTCCTATGCTCAGGCTTGACCCTCTTCATTCCGTTGTCTACATCAATAATTGCTACATTGGACGCTGAACATGCAAGCGTTGTTTTCCCAACTCCAGGCAATCCACTTATAATTGTAATGAAATGATCTTCGCTATAATCTCTTTCCTCTGGTCTATATAATGGCATATTATTTCTCTCCAATCTCTATAATTTCAAGTCTTTCAGACGCATACTTTATAGCTTCACTAACTATATATTTCGCTGGCAGACCTGTCTGAATTTGTATTTCTTTCATTATGTTATACGCCTCGTTGTCAACTCTCACTGCATCGCTTGATTTATCGCTTTTCGTTTGAGGATAAACCGTTAATATAAAATTCTTATTCATACTTGACATTCTCCTTAATATGCCTTATAATATAGGCATAATTATTGTTTTATTTATTTAATTGTCCGTTAACGGTTGCGTCCGTTGCGGACTTTTTTCATACCAGCTTCCACAATCCTTTCCTTGTCGGCAATAGGTTTCATTAAGTGCTGAACACTTGCCATCCTTGTAACGTTTACAATCTGTATTACCTTCTAACACCTTTTTGTTTAGTGATTTTGGCTTTCTCAAAATTCCACCTCGTTATCTTTTATCTTCATAAATCTAATATCATCCTCTATCTTCATTTTTTCACTTATTTCTTCGTTTAAACTTGCGTTTGATTCTTTAAGAGTTCGTATGTTGTAACGTAGCTTTTCCGCTCTATCTATCAAATTTCTATTTTCAACTCTCATTTTATGGCTCCGTTGATACATTCGTTCACGGCTTTTGTATTCTAATTTATACACTAAACATCCCACCGTAAACATAGCTAGAGCCACAAAAATTATTACAGCTAATAATAGTACTATCTCAATCAACTCCTTATTAAAACTTAATATATTTCTATATCGTCTAAATATTTCTCGTAACATTCCTTAGAACAGAATAAAACATCACTTACTAATTCATCACTCCCATATATGTCGCTTCCTTTTGTTATATCTTTTTCGCATTGATCACATATATCATCTTGTATTGACTCACTCAACTTGAATTCCACATCGTGGAGATATTTTTTTACGCAAGATACACTACAAAACATGTAATCATCAAATAATTCTGCACACGTATACGCCTCATCTTCATTATAGATATTTGTTAAACAAGTGCTTTCATTGCAATGATTATATTTGTCGCCTTCGTCAAACTCCTCTTGGGTAAAATCTCCATAACGTCCCCTTAAGCTTATATGTATATCGTCCATACCCATTTACTCACCTCGCATCATCTTAGCTCTCTGTGGTACACTCTTGACTTCCTCAAGCGTTTCTTCTCGCCCTAATATGTAACCAAAAACCATACATAATACACCAATCGTAAATACAAACAAAAAAATCATTTCTAGCTCACCTCGTTTCCGCTATAATTTATTTCTCGGTCCACTGTTATTAATTGACTCATGATTTAACCATTCCTTTCTAATCTATTTATTGTTTTCGTTCTCTTCATTAGACACTACTACCACTTTATATCCCTCATGCTCAATGATATTTTGATCTGTTATGCTTGCAATTAATTCATTATCCTTATTCAACACATGTATTTCTAAAACTTCGTGTTTTATTCTCCCTCATTCTGTAAATAAGCCTGTATAGCTTCGTTAATAGCTTCATTCATGCTTAAGCCCTTTTTCTTAGCTAGAGCTTTAATAGCGTCTACTGTGCTAGGCTGTAAAAGTAGCTGTACTCTCTTACTCTTCACTTCTATATATTCTGGGTTCGGCTTATAGCCCTCTGGTACTTCTTTCTTTGCTATTTTCATATCTTTCACCTCGTTTCTAATTTGTTTTCTTGCTTGATTACCCAATCAATAGAAACATTAAATACTTTTGCTAAATTTTTAAGAAAATCAATCTGCATATTCTGCTGTCTCTCTCCTTTTTCAATCATTGAATAGTAATTTTGTGATATTCCAAGTCTGTTAGCGGTTTCTTCTTGTGTTAATTGAAATTTATTTCTAAGTTCTTTGAGATATATTCGCATTAAAGCACCTCGCTTTCTAACATTAATCTCATTATGTGATATTATATCCTATATTGAAATGTTTGTCAACCCTATTTGGGATATTAGTATAAATTTATTTACATATATCTCTTTTTGTGATATTATTTGCAAATAAGGATGGTGAGAAAATTGCGCTTAAAGAAATTGCGAATAGAACATGGTATAAGTCAAAAGGATCTAGGTAAAAAATTTAATGCTGCTCAAAATACAATAAGTAATTGGGAAAACGGAACACGTGAAATTCCCCAAAACACTTTAATTGAAATTGCAAACTTTTTCAATGTTTCAACAGACTACCTATTAGGTCGTGGCAGATGATACTAGAGAAGAAAGTAATGAATTTATTTACGAAACAAATATTCCTATGAAAATAAATATGAATGAAAACATTATACAGGTTGAGGCAAATAGAAACAGCGCTGTTGCACTTGACGAAGATGGTAATGTTTTTACTTGGGGAGACGGTTATTACTATGTTATATAGTGATAAGAATGGGCAACTTCATGAATCGAAGTAATTTATGTTTTTGAGTTATATTGGGCGGAGCTTTGCAGTTCCGCCCATTTTTCTATTCACCGTATATTCCAGCTCTATCATTAATAACCAGTTGACGCATCAAATTTTCTGTTAAATTTAGTCCGTTCTCGTCACCTTGAAGAAATCCTTTATTAACTAGCTTAGTTATAGTCGGCACAGCCCAAGCAGGCATATTATCATCAACATAGTTATAAATTACTGGCTCTAAGCTCTCAGCCCTTTCTTTTATTTTATCAATAGTCTCTTTCAATTCATCATATTCTTTACTCATTAATTTGTCCTCACTTTCAGTATTGTAATCTTCGCCTAAATAGTCAAGTATTCCTTTATACATAGCCATTGCACAGGCTTTTTTACCGTCCTCACTAGCCAAAAACCTGTTGTCCTCATAGTTATCTATAAATGCCGTCTCTACTAAAATAGCTGGCATTTTCGTGTTCTTAATTACAGCAAAGTTACCAGTCTTTACACCTCTATTGAGTCTTCCTGTTTCTGATACCAAATGCTGTTGGACACTCTTTGCCAACTTTTCACTCGAGGTACCAGTTGCATAACAAAAAGTTTCACAGCCGTAAGCCTTTTTATTTGCAGCAT
>JAAZIT010000469.1 GCA_012800685.1 Clostridiales bacterium | reverse complement strand
ATAGAGTCAGCAAAGTTTGTCATATCAGTTAATAATACCAATACGTCTTTACCTTGAAGTGCAAATTGTTCTGCTACTGCTAAAGACATATCAGGAATCATCAAACACTCTACTGTAGGATCAGCAGCTGTATGAACAAACATTACAGTTCGGCTTAAAGCTCCACCGTTTTCCAACTCGCTCTTGAAATATAAATAGTCATCATATTTAAGACCCATACCGCCAAGAACGATAACATCAACTTCAGCCTGCATAGCAATACGAGCAAGAAGCTGGTTATAAGGTTCTCCAGAGATTGAGAAAATTGGAAGTTTCTGAGAAACGACCAATGTGTTAAACATATCAATCATTGGAATACCGGTACGAATCATTCGTTTAGCCATAACACGTTTTGAAGGGTTTACAGATGGTCCTCCAATTTGTACTAAGTTATCTTTTAAATCAGGTCCATTATCACGAGGTTCACCAGAACCATTAAAAATACGTCCCATCAAGTTTTCACTAAAAGAAACCTGCATTTCATGGCCTAAAAATCTAATTTGATCACCTGTTGAAACACCTCGACCACCGGCGAAAACCTGTAATGAAACCAAATCCCCATCAACACGGTTTACTTCAGCAAGTGAAGTTCCGAATGATGTTTCAATTTCTGCAAGTTCACCGTATTTAACACCTTGGGCACGTACTGTAATAACAGAACCGATAATAGATTCAATTTTACTGTATACTTTATTCATTGTTATTCACCGTCCTTAAGCAGTTCTAAAACCTGTGGACCAGACTTTCCTGACTTAGATGCATATAACTCATCAATATCTTTTTCTTTATTTTTAAAAGCTTCAGACATCCATTCGCTATAGTTCCAGTCAATAAAGTTCTGTCTTAACTGATTGAAGAAAACACGAGCTTCGTCTTTTCCAGGTAAATCAAAGTCAGAACCTAAGATAGTCATAATACGTTTGTAAACATATGTTTGTCTTTCTACACTGGCAGAAGAATCGATAGCATCAAAAGAGTTCTGCTGGAAATATACAGAATCCAAGAAATCTGATTTCAAATACAAAATGAAATCTTCAAGACTGGTTCCTTCTTCACCAACAACCTTCATCATCTGAACAACTTCGGTTCCTCGTCGTAAAACTTTTCGACCAAAAGATACCCAATCTTCTCGGATAACACTCTTATATTTTGACCAAGAATCTAATGGATCAATAGCAGGATACTTACGTGCATCTGAACGTTCACGAGAAAGTCCATGGAAGGAACCAACAACTTTCAAAGTAGCCTGTGTAACAGGTTCTTCAAAGTTACCACCAGCTGGAGATACAGTTCCACCAATTGTTACTGAACCAATTGAACCATCATTCAAGCGAACAATACCTGCTCGTTCGTAGAAAGCTGCAATATAAGATTCCAAGTAAGCAGGGAAAGCTTCTTCACCTGGGATTTCTTCCAATCGTCCTGACATTTCACGAAGAGCTTGTGCCCATCGAGATGTTGAATCTGCTAACAACAATACATGTAATCCCATCTGGCGGTAGTATTCAGCCAAAGTAACACCAGTGTAAACTGATGCTTCACGAGCTGCTACAGGCATTGAAGATGTATTACAAATAATAATAGTTCTTTCCATAAGTGAACGACCTGTTCTTGGGTCTGTTAACTCAGGGAATTCTTTTAAGATTTCTACAACTTCACCTGCTCGTTCACCACAAGCAGCTACAATTACAACGT
>JAAZIT010000468.1 GCA_012800685.1 Clostridiales bacterium | reverse complement strand
CCATATAGTAAATTTATACCAATAGCTCTAATTAAACTGTAAGCTACAATATAGGTTTAGGAGGTCAAAAATAAGATGAAAGAAAAAAGATTAATACAAATTACTAAAGACCAAATTAAAAAAGTTATTATTGACAAGTTGCTAGTTGAAATATATGATGATATTGATGACACTGATAGCTTTAATTAGAGCTATTGGTATAAATTTACTATATGGTTAATTGGAACTCCCTGTAATTTTTCCGTAAAATTAACTTTTTTTATCTAAATTTTTTACTGATTTAAATTTTGTCAATTAGTTTTTTCATAATATTTGTTTGCTATATTAACTGCATTTTCACGCCAATCTTTAGTACCATCAATATGAATTATGGGGCATACAAGAGTTTCCACCCATTGCTCAATTCTTGTTATAGAACGTGATTCCACAAAATTTAAAAAATCCAACGTCTGCTTATACATATCTCCACCTTTTTGAACACGCTCGCCAAATCGCCTACTCTGTCGTTGTTTAATGCGTTCTATACGTAGCTCAAGGGGAGCTGAAATATACACAGCAAGCTCGTAAAATTTAGGAATTATATCCCCAAAATTACCAGTAACAGCGGAAAGAACAAAAGAACCATGCTTTTCTATGTCAGTGAGCATTAATTTCTCATATTCTTTGGGTGTACGTTTTGTTGTATATGGAATTTTTGATTCTTTAAAGCAGTATTCCTCAATATCCATATGTTTAAAATTTAGTATCCGTGCTAGTTCTCGTGCAAGTGTAGTCTTTCCGCTACCATTTGCACCAAATACAATTATACCATGTGGTTTATTCATTATTTCCCTCCTAAGTTATAAATTTTCCTAAGTTGTAAAGTTATCGGAAGTAATTACTGCCGTTTATACCATAGTAAATTATTTTGGTATTTCTTCATTAGCTTAACTTTTTATAATATTTTACCATAAATATGGTAAAAAATCTACATTAAAACCATAAAGCTTAAACATATATTAATTTAGCGTATTTATAATATTATAATAAATTTACTTTGACATTAAAACTACAATAGCAAAAATAAACACCCCCGAAAGCCTTAATTTGTAAGGTTTTTGGAGGTTTTCTATTTCAATTCACTAAGCACAAAACCGATACTATCAATTTTGTTTGTGAGATATGTTTAATCTAAATTAAATTAGACGGTATAGATTTTAAACAATCAATAACTTTTGTATAAGCAAACTTCATAATAAAATTTTATGCACTTATTTTTAGTGCATATCTACATTTTACCGCAAAAATCATTTAAAATAGAAGTGTATTTAGTGCTATTTAAATAATGGAGTAATAAATCCAAAGAAAACAAGATTGTATATTATTTATCCTGCCAAATTATTTCTTCCATATGTTAAACAAAACTTAATTATATCTTCGACATCTGAAATGTAGCACCATTTCCTAACTCAAATTTTCCATTAGCTTCAATTTCAAAATGCTTTTTTGAAATTCCCAAGTCCACTAAATCCATTGGGTAGTCATTAGGAATATTTACCGTCAAAGTATTTCCGTCATAATGAAAGGTTGTCTTTTGGGTATTTCTTGCACTAGGTGCTAGGCGAACCGACTCAATACCTTTCACAACCCAATCAGGTACTTCAGCAGTCGCTATAAGCCTTTTGCTTATTGGCTTACGATTTTTACTAATAGCATAACGAATAAGTTTTTCCTTAGGCGTTACATTTGAAACTTTTCCAACCAAAATTACACATACAATTTCTTCGGAATCCGGAGCAGTAAATTGTGTTTTGTCAAAGGTTCCCGCCACCCAGCAAGTTCCAAGCTTCATATCCGTTAAATCAAGGACAAGCTCTTCACCGTAATAACCAACCTTTTCAAGTAAATGTACATCATTTTTCTCGCCCTTCATGAGTAGCAGTGAACGAGCATTTTTAAACATACCATAGCTTTTCTTAATGGAATCAAAGGCGGCACTTCCGTCCTCTAAAAACTCGGAGGACAAACCAGAGCGAGCATTTGATTTTTCTACCATCTGAATAATTTTTTCCTGCTCATTAGTCGAAAGAGGGCTTTTTTCAAAGGTTCTCCTTGAAATTCGTTCATTAATTGCACTTCTCATTTTTACACCTCATTAAATTGTTTAAGCTGTACCTTTGTAACACTCATAGCTTTATATTTTACAAATATTCTTATCGTTTTACAAAGTATTATGTTTTCTTCTCTCATCTTGTTTTTGATCTACTAAATCTATATTGTAGCTTATGATTTTAAGCGTACTGTTTGTATGCCCTAGTCTGTCATTTGGTATTTCTTTATTAGCTTAACTTTTATAATATTTTACATTACAAGCTATTTTTTATTTTGTGATAACACATCGTCAATGTATCATCATGTGTGGATATTCCAACAATTTGTTTTGCGTAGGATACCTTTGGTGGTATAAACAGAATATCATTTATTACAACTTCTTCGCTGTAATTGAGTATGTTGATTCTATTTAAGTTTGTTACTCCTAAATCTCTGCTATTATTACCGACATATCCCATAACTTCCGCTATCTTTTCAGTTAGTTTGCTTTGATAACAGCCATGACTTTGTAACAGAACAGCATCAATTAAAGAGGGATTCAATCGCTCCATAAATAATAAAATAAAGTATTTTGTCTTTGCATTTTTGATTTTTTTATATATTTTCCTATGTATAATATTGGTGTTCTTTTCAAAACTTTTCTTAGAATTGAATTTATACTTTATGGCAATACCTGATGTTTGATTTGACATTCCAGCATCTTCTCTAATACTGACTGGAATACCTACCACCTCATATTCTTGATGATTGCTCAATAATTTTGTGATTATATAACTGTTAATTGTAATACCTTTGGGGCATTTTTTCTTTAATTCATTAATATCATAAGTTTTTGTGATTACCACAGAAGAATGGTTTCTCCAGTAGTTCTTGTGAATTTTATAATAGTCGTTCCAAGTGAAATATTTTCTCTTTTTCTGCCATTGCTTGTTAATTAAATCAATGTATAATTTTATACTTAAAGCTAATTTCCCTTTTCCATTAAGAAAACTTCTGCTAACAGAGAGCATTGGTTTGTAAATAAGAGGTTTGTCACATAAGCTATTTATAATATCCTGAATCAAAATTAAAACCGACTGTCCGTCTCCAACCAAATGGTGAGCATGAATAAATAACACAATCTGGTCATTTTCTTCTGTTACAAAAGTCCTTATGAGTTCGCCTTCCATAAGTTTAAATGGTCTGCACTCACTTTCATACAGCATTTCCTTCCAATGTCTTGTATCATGTATAAACTTACAACCACTGTTTTCTAACCTCTCATAATATGCTTCTCCGTTGCTTTTTAACACAATTTTACACATAGTGGCTTCGTTAGCTTCGTAAGCATTATAAACAGCTTTCTCAAGTTGTTCTTTTGATAAATTTCCAGACAGTTTTACCACCATGCTAATATAAACATTTGGTTCAAATAAATTTGCACGCTCGGCTCTGATATATTTCCTCAATCTAACCCTCCATATATTTCCCAATTCCAGCCATCCATATTTTCATAACCCAACGTTGTGGCAATAGTTTTACATTTACATGCTGACACTTTACATACAAGGAACAAATTGACATATCTTTTCCTTTTTTAGCATCTTTCATGGCTTGTCTAGCAACTCTTTCCGCTGTAACCAATCCTGGAAATCGTACCTTTTTTCCATTTATCTCTTTTTGCAAAAGTTCTGTATCAATCCAACCTGGACATACAACCACGCTTGTGATACCAGTTTTCTTTAATTCTACATTAAGTGCTCTTGAATAATTTCTTACAAATG
>JAAZIT010000467.1 GCA_012800685.1 Clostridiales bacterium | reverse complement strand
TCAAGGGTTCAATAAGAAGGGCTTGTATTGCAACAGTTTCGGGACTTCCAAATGGAATAACATCAACTGTAACTGCTGCAACAACTTCTACTGATGGAAAAATATCTCTTGCTATCGCAAAGGAATCTACTCTTGGCAATTTACTTCACGGATTGATAACTATAACCTTAACTTGTGAGTCAGAGTCTTTTTTTCGTAATATTTCTTGGGTCAAGATAATAGATGCCACTGCTATCCAGCAGAAGTTGGAAAGCCAAGGTGGTACTATTGAGGATCTCTCCAATAGCCTCAATGGTGTAGCAGCAAGAGTCACTTCAGCAGAAGGGACTATCACAGCGCATAATTCGTCAATTTCTCAAAATGCAGATTCAATAGCTTTGAAAGTTCAGGCTGTTGATGACCAGGGTAATGCAGTTTCTGAAGCAAAGATTGTTGTTGGAACAAAAGATAATAATGGAATCATTAAATTAGATGCTGAAGAAGTAATTATGGAAGGAACAGTCAAGGCTTCTAAGCTAGATGTAGACGACTTGTTGGCAAAGGATTTAGTGGTTGGAAATAAGATCAGAAGTTCTAATTTTGCAAGTGGAAGTAAAGGATATTGTCTGGGATCTGATGGTAAGCTTGAGGCTATTAGTGCTGTATTGAACAATGTTTCAATTACTGGCGACGGTGAGTTTAAAGGTAAAATTGATAGTCCTTCATTAAAAACTACGTTTGCCACACCTGGAGGTTCTCAAATGACTTATTCACAATCAAAGAATTACTGGGAAGCTGATACATTATTTAATTCTGGGTGTAATCCTTCTTATAATAGCGCTCTTGATAACCCAAACCAAAGTTCAAGTGGTTATATATCTGGTAACTATAATGCTTACAACTATCGGGTGAGTGCAGGATCAAATAAGGGTACCATAAATGGACAAGCTATGTTGTATTTTAGCAAGCAATTAAGTTCTATATGGGGTGGGCAGTATAATCAATATTATTATTTAATTAGAGCTGGACAAGATGAACCAACCTCTTTTACATTGCGGGCTAAAACTAATATGACGATAAATATAGAAAATACCAAATCTAGAATCAATGGAGGAGAGTGGGTAAATTACAACGGAGTTTTTAATCTTAATATTGGTGATGTTTTAGAACTATATAAAAAAGAATATGGAATGCATATAAATGTTAACGGAAGCTCTAATATATCCAAAGGAGTTTGGATTTTTACTTTGAATAGTAATAATTCAATAAACGATTTAGATGTTTATGTGTTTCAACCTGGACAAATATATTCTGCCTCAGAATATGTTCTAAATAACATAGATCTTAATGTAAGTGGTGTTACAGGATCTTCTCCGTTTTCATCTTCTAATAGCAAAACTCATCGACTAGCTTCATTATCTGATTTTTCTTCATTAATTTCGGGTAAATATTATCAATGTACTGGCAATAGTGACTCTAACCCTTCGGTAATCTATGATTCATCTGGTTCTATTATTGGGTATATTTCAATGGTCCATAGGGACGGGAACAAGCTTTCAATTTTTTATGGGTCTCCATCTTTGATATTCAATGAGACTGAAGGTTCATATTATCCTAATACATTCCAGTTTTACGCATTGGCATCCTCTGATGGGGTTATTGCGGCGAATATAACAGCAATGAACACTAATAATATCATTTCGGGATTTGCAAGTATTACTGCTGGTACAATGTCTGCCACAACTATAAATGGGACTTCGGTCTGGGGAGCGGTAGCAAATTGACATTTTATCAAGGAACATTAATTAGTGCGTCTGATCTCAATTCGAAAAATAGTGAATGTTCTTTTTCTGGTACTCTACCTGATTCTGCAGACAGAATACAGGACTCAATAGGAAACAATGGGGTGGTTTATAGTCATCGTCCTTCAGGAGTTTTGTTTTTTTCTGCTTATTTTAAATGCGGATGGTTTGGCGGTGGAAAACTCAGAATAAAGCAATGGGT
>JAAZIT010000466.1 GCA_012800685.1 Clostridiales bacterium | reverse complement strand
GTGGAATAGACCTAGATTTAAGAAGATCAATTATTACAACTGATGTAACAATAAACGCCACTAACGTGTTTGGTGGTTCGGATATATTTTTACCAGACAATGTAAAGTGCGTTTTGTCGGATACCCCTATATTTGGCGGTGTTGACAATCATCATGTTGACAGCATTAACCCTAATGCACCAATTGTTTATATAAATGGCATGAGCGTTTTTGGTGGCATGGATATTAAATAATTTGGAGGCTTGCATCTAACGAAGATGGAAGCCTTTTCTTTTTTATATTTAGGATGAAAGCCTTATTTTTATTGTATTTAGAATAATAGCTTTGTTTTACATTTGCTAAAGTAAAAAGCCTTTTTTATTATATTTAGCATAAAAACTTAGCTTTACATGTTGTTAAAATAAAAGCCTTAGCTTTATTATATTTCAATAAAAGTCTTAGCTATTTGATAAAATGTTGTTGTGAAATCACCTTGATAGTCTCCTTGTTTTGTGGCACAACCACCAATTAGCTGTGTTTGACTTGATTTATCCCAAGTAATTTGATATGATAGTATTATAGAAATAAATCCAAAGTACACGAAAATATAAAATCAACTAAGATTAGTGCCCACCATCTTTGCATATGCAAGGTTGGTGGGTTGCTACGGTTTTATAGTTTATTGCGATTAATACTTCTAAGCTTTTTGCCAATACTAATACTAATTAGAATAGAAATAAAAAAAGCAGAAGACTTTAAGTCCACTGCTTTAATTTCAATTATTTAGCTTATTATTTGTCGCAACAAGCAATAGTACCCATTTGTTCACGACCAGCACCTACTGCATTTGATTCATCAGTATCAATGTGCATTGCTCTTGAAAAATTAGGATGTACTCTGCAAACAACGTCACAAAGAATTGCTTTTCTTCCGTCGCTATCAATTTTAACACAAACAACCTGTTTGTCTTCTACGCCAAGCTCCTCAGCGTCACTAGGTGTTAAATGGATATGTCTCTTAGCAACAATAACACCCTCTTTTATATCAATCTCACCACATGGTCCAATAACCTTACAGCCTGCTGAACCAGCAACGTCACCAGATTCTCTTACAGGTGCTGCTACTCCAATTGAACGAGCATCAGTTAGCGAAATTTCAACCTGTGTGTTTGGTCTTGTAGGACCGAGAATTGAAACCCCCTTAAGCTCTCTCTTAGAACCAACAATTGTTACTCTTTCTTCACAAGCGAATTGTCCAGGCTGTGAAAGATCCTTTTTGTGTGTTAGCTTTGCACCCTCACCGAACAAAACCTCTAAATCCTCTTGTGATAAATGCACGTGTCTTGCTGATGTTTCAACAATAAACTCTTTTGACATTAACCTATACCTCCATTATATTATCTTTTCCATAATATTGTACTACTGTTTCGGAGATAGGTCAAGGCTTTTAAACTATTTTTCGCCATTTTTAATGTAAAATCATCAAAAAACGCTAAACTATTTACAATTAATAGATTTGAATTCTAATATTTCATAGTGTAAAAATGATTTTTGTAGGAAGTAACAAAAAATGATGATTAATGTAAAAAATAATTGAGTGGTATAACGTTGAACTTTTTGAAAAAAGGGTATATCATTATAAATATTAATAACAGATAGGAGGAATTCTTATGGATATTATTACCGCTATTTTAGAAATCGACCGCCACGCAAAACAAAAAATTCAAAACGCATATGATGAACAAAATCGTATTATTAACGATGCAGCAGCTGAAAAGGTTGAAATTCATAATAAGCTTATGGATAGAGCAAATACTAGAATTCAAAAGGTTGAGAAATTTGAAAAGGAATCCGCTGAAGAAAAAACACAAATGCTAATTGCTAACGAAGAAAATACCGTTAAAGAATTAGATGAAATATATACTTCTAATCATGATACTTGGGAAAATGAAATATTTAACTCAATTATTTCTACACCATAGATTTCCAGCGTTATTACTTATTTCTTCAAAAAAGGTGGTGAAAATATGCTAGAAAATTATTCAACTAATGCTACTGTTGCAAAAATCAGATCAATAAACGGAAGCATGATTACTAGTGACCAGCTTCTTGACTTAGCTGGTAAAAAAAACGTAAGTGATGTTGCACAAATATTAAAAACCAATCGTATATACAGGGATGAGCTTGAGGGTATTGATATAACAAAAATTCATAGAGGTTATCTTGAACAGCTTATTGAAAAAAGCTGCTTTCAGCTTTATGTAAAGCTTTGTAAATTTCAACAGCTTAACAGAATTCCTTTTTATAATTATAATATTTCAAAGCATGAAATTGAACAAATAATGTCTATGATTAACGATATTAATTCTAACGTAACAGGAACTTTTATTAACACTCTTCCAAAATTTGTTGAGGACAATTCTAGTATACCTTTTATTGAACTGGCGAAATGTGAGACCTTTGACGAGCTAGTTGATGTGTTAAAACACACCCCATATGCTGGAATTTTAAAATCAGTTCCTCTTAAACCTAACGGAATGATTGCCGCACGTCAAAGTGAACAAAGGCTTTATACCTATTATTTTAATACTCTTCTTAAAAGTATAAATAAAGATTTTTCATCTCAAGATGCTAAAACTCTTAGCGATTACTTAAAAAAAGATATTGATTTAACTAATATGACAAATGCTTATCGTTTAAAGACCTATTATAAATACTCGTCTGATCATATAAAGGTTAGAATGCTTCCCTTTACTAAAATAGGAAGTCCCGCAATGAATGCCATATATGAGGCAAGCACCTCTGAGGATATGCTTGAGCTTATAGGAAAAACTCCTTATTTTAGTCTAAAAAAGCCTCCTGATCCAAACATGATTGAGCATAGTATTGATAATATAAAGCACTTACTTAGCAAAAGACTTATTGCAACCTCTCAATCTGCTCCAGTAGTTATGTATGCATTCCTAAATATCTGCTTATTTGAAGTAGAGAACCTAACTAATATTATAGAGGGCATAAGATATCAAATGCCACAAACAGAAATACAAAAGCTACTAATAATATAATTTAGAAAAAAATATAAACAGAAAGGAACAGTATTTAATGGCGATTAAAAAAATGAAACTAATAAATATTGCCGGTATGCTGTCCGATTTGGATATCACACTGCAAAAATGTTGTGACAGCAAATGTTTTCATATCGAACCAGCAATTTCTTCTGTGGATACCAATGCAAATGGCACATTAAAATTATTAAATGAAAAAAATCCCTATACGAAATCATTAAAAAGGTTTGGCGAACTGGCTTTAGCACTAGACATTAAATTAGAGCCTGTTGATTATTCAACTCTTTCATATGAAAACTTTGAGGAATTTGAACTTGTAAGCACTGAGCTTGATAATAAATATCAAACTCTTAGTAATAAAAAACAAGAGCATTTACAAACTCTAGCGGACAGAAAATCGGCACTAAAGCAGCTTTCCCACCTTTCAGGCTTAAACAAGGATTTTGACCAAGTTTTTGATTGCGAGCATGTATCGGTACGAATAGGAAAACTTCCGATAGACAGCTATTTTAAACTTGATTATTACAATGAAACCTTTTTCTTTGTACCCTTTAGCTCAGATAAGCATTTCTATTGGGGAATGTATTTTTCACCAACAACAGTTACAGGATTTGTGGATAACATCTTTGAATCATTGTATTTTGAAAGAATTTGGCTACCTGAATTTGTCACTGGTACTCCTGCTGAGGCAACAAAGATTTTAGTCCGTGAGATAAACGAAATGGACAAAGAAATTGAAAACATTGAAGAAGAAATAAGAATATTTAAGGAAGAAAACGCTAATATTATTACTCGTGCTTATTCAAAGCTAATGTACAAAAATCAAATTTACGAGCTTAGAAATGAAGTTGGCACTATTGGTGATAAGTTCTTTATTAAAGGATTTGTCCCTGACTCTGACACCGAGGATTTTGAAAAGCTATTTGATAATCTACCAAAAGTTTCAGTTCTTGTTAAACCACCTGATAGTGATAACAGCTTAGTTGCTCCGACAAAAATCAAAAACGGTTGGTTTTCAAAACCCTTTTCAATGCTTGTTAATATGTATGGATTACCAGGCTATAAGGATATGAACCCTACAACCTTTGTTGCAATAACCTATACCCTTTTATTTGGAATAATGTTTGGGGATTTAGGGCAAGGTCTTGTAATAGTAATTATTGGATTTATTCTGGACAAGGTAATGAGCAAGGAGGCAGGAGGAATCTTCAAGCGTGTTGGAGTTTCAAGTATGTTCTTTGGGTGTTTATACGGTTCAGTATTTGGATTTGAACACCTGCTTGACCCTGTTTACCACGCAATAGGATTAGAATCAAAGCCAATTGAGGTTTTTCAGCAAACTAACCTTATACTGCTAGGCTCTGTTGCTATTGGTGTATTGTTAATTCTTATATCCATGATTTTCAACATAGTTTTAGGATTCAAAAATAAAGATTATGAAAAAGCCATATTTGGCTGTAATGGAATAGCTGGATTTGTATTTTACTCATCAGTAATAGCTGCACTAGTTCTTTCTTTATTTGCAAAAATCAAAATCATGTCACCTTTATTTGTGATATTTGCAATAGTTATTCCACTAATTTGTATATTCTGTCGTTTTCCATTTTCATTTGCTGTAAAATACAAAAAATTTCAGCTTAGCGAAAACCCTGAGGAAGCCACTATTGGAAACTTTATTGTAGAAAACTTTTTTGAAATGTTTGAATTTATTCTAAGCTATGTTTCAAATACAATGTCGTTTCTAAGAGTTGGCGGATTT
>JAAZIT010000465.1 GCA_012800685.1 Clostridiales bacterium | reverse complement strand
TGTCTTTTTGCATGATGCAGAAAGCTTTTCAAATACACCTTGATTTTCTTCTTCACGAGTAAATATCTGTGTCACTCGAACACCAGTTATATTTTCTTGAAGATAGCCATTTAGGTTTGAGTTCTTATTTGAAACCATTTGCCATGCACGTCTTTGACGTTTTTTAATAGCCCACATAATTAATATGAAAACTGGAAGTCCCGCTAAAACTATCAGTGATAATTTTACACTTACAAAGAACATAAAAATAGTTATAAAAATCATGTTTAAAAATTCTAGTATAACATTAATTATTCCGTTTGAAAGCATATCCGAAACCGAGTTAACATAGTTTACAACACGAATTAGTATCTTTCCATGTGGTCTGTCATCATAGTATTGGAACGGTAGCTCCTGTAGGTGCTTAAATAAATCAGTTCTAATATCAAAAATGATATTCTGCCCAACCACCGTCATTATTCTTGAACGAATTGTTGAAAATGTAATTGACACTGCAATTGTTCCAGTAAGCAATGCACAAAGCATAATAAGCTGTGGGATATCCTTATTAGGAATTGAAATATCTATTGCACGCTGAGTGATAATTGGTCCAAAAAGTCCTGAAACGGCAGCAAATGCTGAAAGGATAAGAGCAATAATCATTTTCGATTTATACTTATTAATATAAACCATTGAACGCTTTAAATGAGAAAAATTAAAGGGAGTTTCAAGCTGTTCATCTACGTCAAATCTATTTCTAGCCAACTAAATCACCCTCCTTTTCAAAGCCCTCATTTTGAAGAGTATATACATCTTTATAATATCCGTCTTTTTTAACAAGCTCTTCGTGACTTCCTATGTCGGTAATTTTACCGTTTTCTAAAATTATTATCTTATCAGCGTCCTTAGTTGATGAAATACGCTGAGCAATAATTATTTTTGTACAATCAAAATCTAGGTTGTTTAAGCTATTTTGAATGTGCTTTTCTGTTTCCATATCAACTGCAGAGGTTGTGTCGTCTAGTATTAAAATAGCAGGTCTTATAGCCATTGCCCTAGCAAGGGAAATTCTCTGTTTTTGTCCGCCCGAAAGCCCAACTCCACGCTCTCCAACAATAGTATCGTAGCCCTCTGGCATTTTTTCAATAAAATCATGTGCTGCTGCAAGCTTAGCGAAACCCTTAACCTCATCCTCGGACATTGAAGTATCTCCGTAGGCAATGTTTCCGTCAACTGTATCGGAATAAAGTAGAACATCTTGAGTAGCCATTCCTATATTGCCTCTTAACTGCTTTAGTTTTCTCATTCTTACATTTACACCGTCAACGAGAACCTCACCCTTTGAGGTATCATAAAATCTAGGAATTAAGTTAATTAATGAGGTTTTTCCCGAACCAGTTTCGCCCATAATCGCAACAGTTTCACCAGCATTAATTTTAAAATTCAAGTTATGAAGAACCTCTTTGTTTCCATATTTAAAACAAACGTCCTTAAATTCTATATCGCCATTAGCCCTTGAGGGAATATCTATTGACTCTATACGGTCAACAATTGTAGGCTTTGCGTAATAGATTTCAATTATTTTTTGAGCTGATGCTATAAATCTTTGAAGGTCGTTAATAATAGTACCAAACTGTCTCATAGGATTTGAAAGAGTCCATATTAAACCTGAAAAAGCAATAAATTCACCCATTGAAATCATATCTTTAATTAGGAAAATTCCACCAGCAAGTATCATTACTATTTGAAGTGCTTCAGCAATGGAATCTATATATGGTGAGAATCTTAGCCACATAAGTGACGCTTTTTTATTTGCT
>JAAZIT010000464.1 GCA_012800685.1 Clostridiales bacterium | reverse complement strand
TTTTTCATTACTAGAAAAACTATTGTAAAATAAAGAGCCACAACTGCAATAATAACAATCACAACAATTTTAAAGGATGGGGATTTAAAAAAGCTTTTAGCAACCTGAGTTTGTGCCTTAACTGTTGACCTCCCTACCTCTTGGGTTGAAATTAATTCTACATTTGCAATAACTTTACCATTATAGACAAGCTCTACACTACCTAGAACGTCATTAATTTTAATTGGCGCAACAACATTTTCCGCTAAAGTAATTCTTTGCTCTATGTCGCTTATTTTTTGAATGCTTTCTTTATATGCCTTTACCTCAGCACTATCACTTTCATTTATAGTTAACTTATCTACCCAAATCACTTCAATGGTCTCAGCAGGTTTTAAATTAACTGTTGTTTTCTCGTCACCAAATTGAACCTTAATGTCTGTAATTTCAGAATCTCCATTTAAAATTGTTTGCATAGAAAGCCTACTAAATGCCCATTTGTAAAGATTAACATGGTCTGTACAATTGTACATAACATTGTTACCCTCAGAATCCTTTGAACTAGCCCCCATAGAAACAATAATATAGGTTGAGCCATTGTTTGTTGCATATGATGCAAGACATCGTCCAGCCTCGTCAAGAAATCCTGTCTTAATCCCCATAGCATATCTGTAATAGTAGTCCGAACCAACCTGCAACATCTTATTAGTGTTAACAATAGTTGTTCCATCTGGATGATTTGAGGTAGGAGCCATTTCAAATGATGGCTTTGAAACAATCTCGGCAAATATTGGATATTTTTCTAAAGCATATTGACATAACTTCGCCATATCCTCACAGGTTGTATAGTTTTCATCGACAAAAAGTCCATGTGTATTTGAAAAGTTTGAGTTTGACATTCCAATCTCGCTAGCCTTTGTATTCATAAGATCAATAAAAGCAGGAAGACTTCCAGCAACATCGACAGCAAGAATATTTGCCGCTTCACAAGCTGATGGAATCATTAAAGCGTGGAGCAGGTCGTAATAGGTAACTTCTTCATTCATCTGAATATCAGCGGTAGAGCAGTTTGTACCCCAAAGCTCCTCAAAAACAGGAATACCACCTGATGCTGTCTTGCTTTTAAGTGCCTCGACATCCTCACCCACCTGTTCAAGCACCACAACGCAAGTCATTATTTTTGTTAGAGATGCAGGAACACGTTTTTCTGACTCGTTTATTGAAACCACCACTTCACCAGTGTCAATATTCATCATGTAAACAGCCTCGGAAGACAAGTCTAAGCCTGTTTCAAAATTCATAGCCGTCGCTGTTGTTTCAAAGCAAGTTAATGCTGTTACTGCCATTAACACTATGGATAATAAAACACTACTTATTTTTTTCATATTAGTACCAAACCTTTCTATATGTAACAATTATTCGTCATTTCGGACTGAAAATAATATATTATTTGCTAGTTTTCCAGTGCGATATACTAAACCTACTTCAGTAAGCACATTAAGCACCAATCTAGCTGTATCCCGTGGAATATTACACATCTTAGCGTATTGAGATGAGCTAAAATTCTCATTAAGCTCAATAGGCAGAAAACGCCAATAATCCTCTGCCGAATCAAATCTCATTTCTTCAATTATTCTTTTGGGAATTCTATCAAATCTAGTTGAACCTCTTTTTTTATTTTGAGACCAGCCGTTAAGATTTCTAATCTCTTCAACCTCCATAAAGCAAATAACAAAATGAAAACGAGGGTTTTTTATAAATTTTCTTAGAGGGTATAGCTCACGAAATACTGAATATTCATCTGGCTGTGCTGGGGATTTTCTGGATTTTGTAAGCTCACCAGTTTCGGTGTCTAGCCAAGTTAAATATTTAATTTTCGGAACTGGATAAATAACAGTTACATCAGTAAATTCTAAAAAGCATTCAAGTTTTTTCTTAAGCTTGCCTAGCTGTCTTGTTTGAATTTCAATGATACCATCTTCCCCCACTATATCTGCAACATAGCTTCCTATTCGTATCTCCTGAGAATCCTCATCAGGTTCATAATAGGCCTTTAATACAGCGTGTACGGTTTTTTCACCTAGGGTGCCTATGCCCTTTTTATCACGCTTGACATTAATTATTTTTTCACAAGCCTCTGAAAACCTTAGACTATTCATTTAAATCTCCTATGTATAGTTGTTACAAACACTTATATAGTATAACTTATTATGACTAAAAAATCAACCACAATAAAATAAAAAACAGACAACTTGGATTTAACAAATTGTCTGTTTTTAGTCTATGACATACTAGTTTTTAACTCTTTTGTAAAACTGCCAACTCTTGAAACGCTGTCTTCTTGTAATTCGGCAATTATATTAACAATTGCACTTCCAACAATAACTCCGTCACAATACTTTGACATCTCCTTTGCCTGTTCGCCATTTGAAATTCCAAATCCTACACAAGCTGGACAAGTTACATTTTCGTTAATCAACTCAAAGAAATCATTAAAATCTGTTGCAAAGTCAGAACGTGTTCCTGTCACACCAGTTGAAGACACGCAGTAAATAAACCCCTTGCTTTCTTTAGCAATCATCTTAATTCTCTCGTGGGAGGTTGGAGCAATCAAGCTAATGTTATATACTCCATATTGGTCTGCTTGAGCTTGAATTTCATCTTTTTCTTCAAAAGGCATATCTGGAACAATAACTCCGTCAATTCCAATATTAGAACAATTTTTAAAAAACCTGTCAACACCATATCTGTAAATTGTATTTAAGTACATCATGAACACAAGAGGCTTGTCGGTTTTTTCTCTTAGGCTTTTTACTAAATCAAAAAGCTTGTCGAGAGTTGTGCCGTTTTTAAGTGAGCGTAAAGAAGATTTTTGAATTGTTGGTCCTTCAGCAATCGGATCTGAAAAAGGAACACCTAACTCAACAATATCTGCCCCATTATCAAACATTTCAAGCACAAGCTTTTCTGTTGTGTCAATACCAGCGTCTCCTGCTGTTATAAATGTAATAAGCGCTTTTTTATCTTCTTTTTTTAAATTTTCAAAACAAATATCTATTCTATTCTTCATTTATGTCAACCCCTCTATATCTTGCTATTGAATAAACGTCCTTGTCGCCTCTTCCAGAAAGATTAATAACTAAAATATCGTCCTTTGACATGGTTGGAGCGATTTTCAATGTTGCCGCAACTGCATGAGCGGACTCAATAGCTGGAATTATTCCCTCAGTTCTTGATAAATATTCAAATCCACAAACTGCCTCTTCATCTGTAATGCTGTAATAATCAGCTCTTCCAATTGCTCTTAGGTTAGCGTGTTCAGGACCTACACCGGGATAATCAAGACCTGCTGAAATTGAATAAACCTCATCAATCTGTCCGAATTCATTTTGTAGGAATAAAGACTTCATGCCATGGAAAATACCGTATGCTCCTTTTGCCATTGTTGCTGCGTGCTTGTCAGTGTTTATACCACTTCCAGCAGCCTCAGCCCCAACAAGCCTAACGCTTTCATCACCGATAAAATCATAGAAAGCTCCAATTGCGTTTGAACCACCACCTACACAAGCAACTACGCAATCAGGAAGTCTTCCCTCTTTTTCCATAAGCTGTCTTTTAATCTCTTCACCAATAACCTTTTGAAACTCTCTAACCATTTCTGGATATGGATGTGGTCCCATTGCAGAACCTATACAATAATAAGTTGTGTCAATATTTGAACACCAGTCACGCATTGCCTCGTTTATTGCGTCCTTTAAAGTAGCTGTTCCACTAGAAATTCCTGTAACCTTAGTACCTAATAAATTCATTCTATAAACATTAAGAGACTGTCTTTTCATGTCCTCAGCGCCCATGTAAACTTCACATTCTAGCCCCATTAATGCACAAATTGTAGCAGTTGCAACACCATGCTGTCCTGCACCAGTTTCAGCAATAATTCTTTTCTTACCCATTTTTTTCGCAAGAAGAATTTGTCCTAGCACATTGTTTATTTTATGTGAGCCTGTGTGATTAAGGTCTTCACGCTTAATATAAATTTTAGCTCCGCCTAAATCCTTTGTCATTTTTTCAGCATAGTAAAGAAGTGATGGTCTTCCTGCATAATTGTTAAAAAGGTCAAGAAGCTCAGCCTTAAACTCATCATCCTTCATATATTTGTTGTAAGCATCTTCAAGCTCGTGAACGGCGTTCATCACCGTTTCCGGAACATATTGCCCACCAAAATCACCAAAACGTCCAACTTTTCCCATGTTATATCCTCCTAATAATAGCTATAATTTCATTAATTTTCTTTGCGTCCTTGAAATCATTTCTTTCAATTCCGCTTGATATATCTACTCCAAATGGAGATGTTTCTTTAATAGCCGAGACTATGTTTTCTGTATTTAAACCACCCGCAATAAAAAACGGTTTTGTTATTTCTGCATTTCTAACTGTATTACAATCTAAAGCTTTTCCAGTTCCGCCATATGCATTAGCCACAAAGCTGTCAATTAAAATTCTATCCGCCGAGCCGCAACAAGCATCTTCAATATCCTTAGGGGTTTTCGCTCTAACTGCTTTCCATATTTCTCCCTTAAAAACTTTTTTGAGTGCCTTGATGTACTCTTCATTTTCATCTCCATGAAGTTGAATAACTTGAAGAAACTTGCTTAATTCTAAAACCTCACTAATGTCTTCATTTACAAAAACCCCAACAGACTTAATCCGTTTGTCAAGAATTTCTGTAAGCTTTTCAAGCTCTTTAGGGGCAACTCTCCGTTTAGATTTAGCCAGAACAAAGCCTATATAATCAGGAAGAACTTTGTTAGCACACACTATATCTTCCTCACGCCTAAACCCACAAAGTTTAATTTCCATTGTAATAGTTTCCTTTCTTTATACACCTTGACGGAGAGTT
>JAAZIT010000463.1 GCA_012800685.1 Clostridiales bacterium | reverse complement strand
ACTAGGTGCGGCATTTGTTGCATTAGGCATTTTGGTTTCTTCACTTACTGAAAACCAAATGGTTGCTGCAATCCTAAGTATGGTGCTTATTTTATTATTATACGTTTTGCAGGTTGTGGCGAATTATGTATCAACTGGTTGGATTGCGAAGGCTTTAATGAGCATTGCGTTCTCATCAAGATACAATCCTTTCACATATGGCATATTTGACCTCTCAAATGTTCTTTTCTTTGTCAGTGCAGTAGTTATATTTCTATTTTTGACAGTAAGAGTTCTTGAGAAGAAACGTTGGGGATAAGGAGGGGTATAAATGGCTAAAAATAAAAAAGATAAAGTGAAAAAGCCTTTGACTGAAAAGACAGAAGTTAAAGAAACAACAGTTGAAGAGGCTGCGGTTATATCTAATGATAAGAAATTTTATAAAAAGAAAATAAAGCATGGAGTAATGGCAACAGCGGTTACAGCAATTTTTATTGCAGTGGTTGTACTGGTTAACATTATTGCGACAGTCCTTTTTGACAGATACCCTATAACCTTTGATTTGACAAAGGAAAATAAATATTCTATTGCAGAAGAGGCTAAGGAATATGTAAAGGGAATAGATCAAAAGGTTTATATAACAGTTTTGGCAAAACAGGACGCTTTTGAAAACATTGTATACGGAAGTGAATATACAAAACAGGCTAGTCAGCTTATTGACAAATATACAAAATACAACTCAAATATTGAAGTGAAATATGTAGATTTTCTTTCAAGTCCAGAAGTTTTAAAGGATTATACAGAAACTCAAAATCTTGAGCAGTATGATATTATTTTTGAAACAAGAACAACTAGCGAATCTGGTGAAGAGTTTAAGCGTATTAAGGTTGTTCGTTTAATGGATTTAGTTAATCTTACTGAAGATACGCTATCAAGTATAGCGGGTTATTATGGAACCACTGAAACATTTATTCAGGCTAATGGTGGAAACTATACAGCATTTATTCAGCTTTCGTATTATGGTAATATGATCGAGTCATCAAATGCTGAAACTGCATTTACAAGTGCACTTATGAGTGTTGCTGATAATAATCCAATTAAGGTAACCTTTCTTGATTCAAGCCGTAAAGAAGCTGATATGACATACTTTAAGTCGCTCTTGGAGTCTAATGCTTATGTTATTGAACAGATAAATATCTCATCAGCTGAAATTCCAGAAGATACGGATATTTTAGTTATTCCAGCGCCTAAAATTGACTACACCGCTATAGAGGTGGATAAGGTTGACAAATTTCTTGATAATGACGGAAGACTTGGAAAACATCTTCTATATATTGCATCAGTTGAACAAGCCGAAACTCCAAACCTAGACGAATTTTTGGAGGAATATGGACTTGAAGTTAAAGATGAAATGATATATGAGCAAGACGCAAATTATTACTATGAAAAAAACACTTCTATTGTTCAGCGAGTTATTGGTGAAAACTATCTTCAAGATTTAGCTATGGGTAAAAGCTCGGCGATTTATATCCCTAATTCAAGAGTTATAAAGCCACTTTATGATGAAGATGGAATGAAGCGTACAGAGGCTTATTTAAGCTCGTCTGAATCTGCTGTGGCAATGAGTACAAATTTTGCTGAGGATGGTAAATTTGAGGAGCGTGGGGCATTATATTCTATGGTCTTCGGTTCAAAGGTTAGATTTGCTGATGACAAGGACAAGGATAGCGATAATAAGTACAGTCATGTTATGGCTTTTGGTTCAGAATATTATTTTGATGTACAGGTGATGGGTTCAACACAGTTTCAAAATAGTAGTATGATTATAAGCCTTTTTAATGGAATTACAAATAAAACAGCTGGCGTTTATATCGAACCTAAGGCTGTTGGAGCAGTAAACTTTGACATTACTGCAAAGCAAGCCAACATATTAAAATATACCTATGTGTTTATAATACCAGCAATTATTTTAATAATCGGACTTGTAGTTTATTTAAGGAGAAAAAATAAATAACTATAACTATTAAATTAAAACAAAAGTTTTGTATTTCAGCTTTTCAGATTTTTTCTGAAAAGCTGAAAATATCAATGAAAGGATTGTTTAATAAATGAATTCTAAAATAAAAGGAATAATTGTTGGTGGAGTTTTCACCTTGTGCTTAGCGGTTGTTGCTATTGTGCTTGGGGTAACAGGAAATTTTGAAAAAGGTAATTCATCAGATTCTTCTAATTCATCAAATAATTCAAGCATAGAAGAGGTTCAGGCTATTCCTCTAGTTAATTTTAAGTCGGCACAGGTAAAGCACGTTTTAATAGAAAATACCTATGGAAAAATTAATGTATCCCAAACAAAAGATGGCGAAGAGGATTGGACAGTTGATGAGCTTGAGGGAATAACTCAAATTGTTAGTATTAAATCTGGAATTGCAACAAATGCTTCAACTCTTTCCGCAAAGGATTTGGTTGAAGAGAATGCTACTGATTTAGCAAAATATGGATTAGACCAGCCCCAAAGCAAATTCACAACACAATTTTCCGATACAAATAACACAACAAAGGTGTTTTTAATTGGTGATGAGTCACCAGAAATGGGTTATTATTATGTGACTGAAGAGGGCACAAATAAAGTTTATACAGTACAAGGAAATAAGCTTTTGTATTTTATGCAAAAGGTAGAATATTTTGTAAATCTAACTATACTTGCAGAGCCATCAAGTGAAACAGAGTGGCCAACCATTGAGGACCTTTCAGTTGAAAGAAAGGACTGGGATTATGCGGTTAGATTTAGAACAGAAGAAAATCAAGTTGAGGGACTTATGTCATCACAGGTTATGTATGAGCCAATCTATTCATCACTTAACATAACTCATTCTACAGCTGTTACCCATGGAATGTGGGGACTTGCAGCAGCAGATACTGAAAAAGTTTTCCCTACAGACGAGGATTTTAAAACCTATGGTATTTCAGAACCAAATGCGAAGGTAACTATGAAAACACCAAATATAACATATACGCTATATATAGGTAATCCAATATATACAAAGGATGACGAGGGTAAGGATACAGCAATTGTTCAAGGTTATTATGCTTATATTGAGGGCGTTAAGGGAATTAATGCAATTTATATTATAGAACCTGATAGCGTACCATGGGCAACCTTTGAGGCAGTAGATGTTATATCATCACTAATGACAACTAACCCAATTGGAACAGTAAAGAGCATTGTTGTGGATAAGTCTGGTGAAAAGGACGTATTCAAGCTTATTGGAGCAACTGAGGAAAACACAAAGGATTTAGTAGTAACCATTAATGACAAAATAAATGCTGATGTTGACCAGTTTAAACTGTTTTATCAAGAGCTTATTTCTTGTCCAACAAATGAGATTTATTTTAAAGAGCCTACTGGAAATTTATATATGACCGTTTCAATTAATCTAGGTGATTCAGAAGAAAGTGATGTAATTCAATTTTATACTGATACAGATAGACGTTATATAATAAAGCTAAATGGTGCTCCAACATTCCGTGTTTCATCTAAATGGGTTGAGCAATTTGTTGAAAATATTCAAAATCTAAAAGACGGAAAAGAAGTAAAATCATATTTATAAACTTTAAAATATTCGACAGATAATTTGCCCTATATAAGTTATAATGTATTAGGGATTTAAATTATGGACATTTATCAAATTAGTTGCTTTTTAAGGTAAATTATGTTACAATTAGGTGAGGATATGATGATTAGATGATTAGGAAAGGGTGATTTTATGGCAGACAACAAAAAAGGATTTTTTATGTACAAGGGATTCCCTTTGGTGAGAAAAGAGAATGAAATTTATTATGGTAATATGTCAGATGAATTCGTTGTATGGATTCAAATTGAAGAAACCAAAGAAATAAATGGACTTAAAACAGCGACAAAGCTAAGATTATATAGAATGGCTACTGATGATAGCCTACCACCAATGGAAAGAATTAATAAAACAGCTGAAAAGAAAAGCTTATATGAGGCACTTGATATTGCAAGCGCTTGGCTAGAAAGATACAGAACTAGTTAATAAAAAGAATTAAAACAGCTCGAAATACGGGCTGTTTTTTGTCTAATTTTTAGGTTTAACAACAGAGATTATAAAACAATAATATTAGTGTTTAAGTTAAAAGCTTGTATTAAAAAGCAAATATATGTTGTGTTGCATTATTATAATAGAGCGTTATTAAAGGGTTTTTATCACTAGTTCTAGTCTGTGCTTTTATTAATGTTACTATAAAAGGCTTCGAGTTAGTGAGAAATTATTTTGAATTTTAATATATCAAATTTAAATCCTTATTGATTATAAGTTTAGACAATATAAAAAGGTATTAGATTTTTCTAATACCTTTTTAGTTTTTTGGGAAAATGCTCTTTTCCTCAAGAAAACTTTCAATTATATTTGGAAATTGAAGTGGTGTTATCATAAACACACACGCCATTTCAAAAAGCTCCTCAGCATACTCAAAGCTTGGGGTTATATCTCTAAACTCATATTGCTCATCTGTTCCAAACAAACTTGAGTAAATTTCAATTCCATAAAGCTTGGAAATATTAGCTTTACTCTTATTTCTTTTTCTACCCCCAAAGCTAGTTATTACAAGAGAATAAATTAGTCTTCCACCGCCAAATGTTTGGGTTCTTACAATTTGCGCCACAAGTTTCTCACTCCTTTAAACAAATGTATAATTCTAGTATATCACTATATCTTACTCGGTGCAATACAAAAATATATGTTTGTTTTTTTGATACAAGTTTTTAACATAAAGACGAAAATTATTGTTGACAAAATAGGTAAAACGTTATATAATAGTAGCAATGCTTTAATAAGTCAAAGCACAAAAGCTTTAAAGCAAAAATGTTTGCGGTATGGAGGGGTAATAATGGTAAAGTGGCTCACTCTAATTGTTTACCTAATTATAATGGTAGCAATTGGAATTTATTGTAGGAAGAAAACATCAAGCGTATCAGAATTTGTCTTAGGCGGAAGAAATCTAG
This sequence comes from Clostridiales bacterium, assembly GCA_012800685.1. GTDB lineage: Bacteria > Bacillota > Clostridia > Oscillospirales > Ruminococcaceae > JAAZZIT01. The sequence goes on along the minus strand of JAAZIT010000463.1, from coordinate 1,313 downwards.
GGGCATGGTTTACAGCCTTTGCTTATGGAACATCATATTTTTCTGCTGTAGTATTTATCGGTTATGCAGGACAGTTTGGTTGGCAGTATGGTGTTGCATCAACGTGGATTGGAATAGGAAATGCATTAATCGGAACAACTCTAGCGTGGGTGGTTCTAGGTAGAAGAACAAGAACTATGACTCAGCACTTAGAAGTAAAAACCATGCCAGAGTTCTTTGAAAAGAGATATAACTCAAAGAAATTAAAGACTTTTGCTGAATTAATAGTGTTTGTGTTTTTAATTCCATATACAGCATCAGTTTATAATGGACTTTCAAGGCTATTTGCAATGGCGTTTGATATAAAATTCGAGTATTGTATTATAGCTATGGCAGTACTTACAGCAGTGTATGTAATTTTAGGTGGATACATGGCGACGGCTATTAATGACTTTGTTCAAGGTCTTATCATGCTCGGTGGTATAGGCGCAGTTGTAATATTTGTTGTACATAATCAAGGCGGATTAACAACAGCTTTAAAAAGTCTTGGTAATATAACGGATAAGGGTATTCCGGCTCAGTCTCTAAATTCGCTATTTGGACCTGATCCAATAGGACTATTAGGAGTAGTAATTTTAACATCTTTAGGTACATGGGGACTTCCTCAAATGGTACATAAATTCTATACAATTAAAGACGACAAGGAAATTAAAACAGGAACAATTATTTCAACAGTATTTGCTTTAGTTGTTTCAGGTGGAAGCTATTTTATGGGTGGCTTTGGACGTCTATTTGTCAAAGCGGATTCCATTACATCACCTGGGGGTAAGATTGCATACGATTCAATTGTTCCAAAAATGTTGGATTCAGCAGTACCAGAAATATTATTTGGAATAGTTATTGTACTTGTGCTTTCTGCATCAATGTCAACACTTTCATCATTGGTTCTTACATCAAGCTCAACTCTTACAATTGACCTAATAAACCCAAGAGTAAAAAATGGAATGAGTGACAAGAAACAGGTGTTATGCATTAGAATATTTATTGCTGTTTTCGTAATTCTTTCTGTTATAATTGCTGTTAATCCAAATGCATATATTACAACCCTTATGTCTATCTCATGGGGTGCTTTAGCAGGTTCTTTCTTAGCACCGTTCATGTATGGTTTGTTCTCAAAAAAGATTACAAAGCAAGCTGTATGGGTTTCGTTTATATCAGGTATTAGTATAACAACACTTCACATGATTTTATTTAGTCTAGGCTGGTTCCCATCATTGGAAGATAAGGTTAAGTCATTAAATCTCGGATTTAACATTCTTTCCCCTATAAACATT
>JAAZIT010000462.1 GCA_012800685.1 Clostridiales bacterium | reverse complement strand
TATGAGGTAATTGAAGCAATTGATTTAGATAATTCTGATATGTTAAAAGAAGAACTAGGCGATGTACTTTTACAGATTGTCTTTCATACCGAAATGGAAACTGAGGTTAATTCTTTTAATATTGATGATGTAGCAAATGACATTTGTCAAAAGCTTGTTATACGCCATCCTCACGTTTTTTTTCAATAAACGTCAAAAATACTGACGAGGTGCTGAAAAATTGGGAGGACATTAAGCAAGAGACTAAAGGGCAAGAAACCTATACCGATACTTTAAAAAGTGTTCCAAAGGTGTTTCCTGCACTTATGAGGGCTCAAAAAATTGGTAAAAGAGCTAAAAGAGCAGGCATGGATTTCGATTCTGCTAGTGATGCTCTTAAACGTTTGAAATCCGAGATTAGTGAATTAGAACAAGCACTTAATAACGATGATTTAGATGAAATTTCAGATGAACTTGGCGACATACTTTTTTCTTGCACGAATGTTGCAAGATTCTTAGACCTTGATGCTGAAGAAGCTTTACAAAATTCAAGCGATAAATTCATTAGGCGTTTTGAAAAGGTAGAAGAACAAATTAAGCTAGATGGGATTGATATGAAATCTCTTGGCATAGATGAGCTTGATGCATATTGGCATAAAGCTAAAAGAAAGAATTAAAAATAATTTGGAGGTTATAATTATGACAAAGACAGAACTTGTTAATCTAATTGCAGAGAAAGGCGAATATTCAAAGAAAGATGCAGAAAAGGCACTATCAACAGTTATCAATTCTATTTCCGATACTCTAGCAAATGGCGAAAAAATTTCACTCGTTGGTTTTGGTACTTTTGAAGTAAAAGACAGAAAAGAAAAACAAGGTATCAACCCTGCTACTAAGGAGAAAATCACTGTTCCTGCTAGAAAGGTTGCTGCATTTAAGCCAGGTAAGGCTCTTAAAGAGGCTGTAAACAAGTAATCACAAATGATACTAACGGACCTGATTGTTTTTACAATTAGGTTCTTTTATTTTTATTACTACAAAAATTAGCTTTTAACAGCATATTTTGGCATTTTAGAAAGGAATTTTTATGAGACTAGACAAATATTTAAAAGTAACTCGACTCATTAAAAGAAGGACAATTGCAAATGAAGCCTGCGACGCTGGCAAGGTTGTTGTTAATGATAAAGTCGCTCGTGCGTCGTATGACGTTAAAATTGGGGATATTATCAATATTAACTTAGGGCAAAGACCATTAACAGTAAAGGTTTTAAATATCACTGAGCACGTAAAAAAGGAAGATGCCGCTGATAATTATGAGATTATTGGTTAAATTATTTACTAGTTGCAAGTTACTAGGTTACTAGGGTTACTAGGTAAACGGTAACTGCTAATTATGTATAATTAAGTAACTAAGTATCTGTTATCAAAACAGATTCATATTTTTAGTTTTGAAAGGATTTGATTAAAGTGGGCAGATTAAGGCATTAAAATGAATATAATCTCTTAAAAACTATAATATTAGTAAAAAGGAATGATGAAATTGTTTGAAACAGAAATTAAACCCCCAAGAATCATGCTTGCAAGTGTTGATATAGGCGAATATGATGTTGATAATTCCCTTCTTGAGCTTGAGGAATTAACCAATACAGCTGGTGGCGAGGTTGTAATTAAGGTTACACAAAAACGCCCCTCTTATGATAAGGCGACCTGTGTTGGACAAGGAAGACTTGAGGAAATGGCTACTCTTTGTGAAAGCAATGAGGTTGATCAGATAATTTTTGATCAAGAGCTAACAGCAACTCAAATTCGAAATATTGAAGATGTAACAAACACCCACACCATAGACAGGACAATGCTTATACTTGATATTTTTGCAGGCAGAGCAACCACTAAAGAAGGTCGACTACAGGTAGAGCTAGCACAAAATAAGTATAGACTTCCCCGCCTAGCAGGAATGGGAATAAAGCTATCACGTCTCGGTGGTGGAATCGGTACAAGAGGTCCAGGTGAATCAAAGCTTGAAACCGACAAGAGACATATTAGAACAAGAATTGGAAATCTTTCAGCTGAGCTTAAAGAAATTGAAAAAAGACGTGAATTTTCAAGAGCCAAACGAAAAAAAGACGGCACATTAATATGCACTATTGTTGGATATACTAATGCTGGTAAATCTACACTATTAAACAGATTAACTGATGCTGGTGTGCTTGTTGAGGATAAACTTTTTGCAACTCTTGAAACAACCTCAAGAGCCATTGAACTTCCAGATGGACGAAGTGTCATGTTAATTGACACAGTTGGTTTTGTTAGCAGACTTCCCCATCATATTGTT
>JAAZIT010000461.1 GCA_012800685.1 Clostridiales bacterium | reverse complement strand
CAATTGGTATTCCAACAACTGATGACATACTTATGCCAATGCTTGCTGTTGTCCCACTTCAGCTAATCGCATACTATACTTCGGTTTCACGAGGAAATGACGTTGATAAGCCTAGAAATCTTGCTAAGTCTGTAACTGTCGAGTAGCAATAAATTATAAAAAAGGAGGTTGAAATGTTTAATACTTTTATTTTTGATTTTGATTTAACACTAGCTGATTCTTCAAAAGGGATATTAATATGCTTTAAACACACTTTAGAGACATTTGGATATGAAGTCCCTGATGATATCTTCATATTTAACACTATTGGTTTAACATTAGAGGACGCATTTACAGTATTAACAGGAGTAACTGATACAGATATTAAAGCTAGAATGAGAAAATGCTATGCTTCTAAAGCTGATGAAGTTATGGCGAAAAACACCCATTTTTATGAGGGAGTTATTGATGTTTTAAAATCCCTTAAAGAGAATAAATTTAACGTAGGCATAGTATCAACTAAGTATAGATATAGAATAATAGAGAATTTTAAAATGATAGCGGACTTTACTCCGGATTTTATTGTGGGAGGGGAAGATGTTACCTTCCATAAACCTAACCCATTCGGACTAAATTTTATTATTAAAAAACTTGACGTAGATAAAAGTCAAGTTTTGTATATTGGTGATAGCTATATTGATGCCCAGACTGCTGAAAATTCAGGAGTAGCTTTTGCAGGGGTATTAACTGGCTCTACCTCAAGAGAAGAATTTACTAAGTTTAAATGTGCATATATTGAGGAAAATGTACCTCAATTATTTAATAAGAATTTTAAATGACGACGACTGATTAGTCGTCTTTCTTTTTTAAAAAGACAATAATAGAGGGTTAAATCTATAAATAGTAAATATATTAATTAGATATTAGATTATTATAAAACATATTATAAACATTGTATGAAATTTGCTTGCTTTGTTGGGTCTAAAATGTTATACTTGGATGTGTATCTAAAAGCGTTAAAGTTGTAAAACGAAGGACTTTTGGATTTAAGAATAATAATGAAATGAGACGTATTTATGTTAAAAAGTATGACTGGTTACGGGAGAGAACAGGTTCTAATTGGAACAAGAGAAATTCTAGTTGAAATTCGTTCTGTTAATCATAGGTATTACGAGTTTAGTTCAAGAACACCTAGAGCATATGGTTACTTAGAAGAAAAGCTAAAAAGCTTTTTAAACGGAAAAATTTCAAGAGGTAAGGTTGAGGTTTTGGTTTCTATTTTTAACCAAGAGGGAACTGATGCCTGCATTGAAGTTAATAAGACAATTGCAAAAGAATATGTCGAGGCTCTTAGAGATGCTGGTGCTGAATTAGGCTTAAAAGATGATTTAGCGCTTTCAAATATTATGAGACTTCAAGATATATTCACTGTAAAAAAGGTTACTGAAAGCGAAGAAGAAATTTGGAACGCTGTGAAACAGGTAGCAGAGGTAGCGCTTAATAAGTTTGTAATTATGCGTGAGGTCGAGGGTGGAAAAATGAAAGAAGATATTTCTTCACGCCTTGATTTTATTGAAAAAACTGTTGGTGAAATTGAAGCTAGATCACCTAATGTTACTGAAGCTTATAGAGAAAGACTTATAAATAAGCTTAAAGATGTTTTAGCTGATCAAAATATTGATGAGTCAAGACTAATTACTGAGGCTGCAATTTTTGCTGAAAAGACTGCTGTTGATGAAGAAACAGTTAGACTTAGAAGCCATATTGACCAGTTTAGAAAGCTAATTGAAATAAAAGAACCTGTTGGAAGAAAGCTTGACTTTTTAGTCCAAGAAATGAATAGAGAGGTTAATACCACTGGTTCAAAATGCCAAGATTTAACTATAACTAAAATGGTTGTGGATTTAAAATCAGAGATAGAAAAAATTAGGGAACAAATTCAAAATATCGAATAACTAGGAGGATTTATGCAACTAATTAACATAGGATTTGGAAACATGATTTCTTCAACAAGGCTTATTGCAATTGTAAGCCCTGAATCAGCTCCAATTAAAAGAATTATTCAAGTGGCTAAGGAGAAGGGGAACTTAATTGATGCTACATACGGAAGAAGAACTAGAGCTGTAATTGTTATGGATAGCGATCACATTATTCTTTCAGCGGTACAACCTGAAACTGTCGCAGGTAGACTTGATGTTTTTGAGGAGGATGAGTCAGATGACTAACGAAAGAGGAACACTCTTTGTTGTTTCAGCTCCCTCTGGTAGTGGAAAAGGTACAATTCTTTCGGAGGTATTTAAAAACTCTAAAAATGTTTTTTATTCCGTTTCTGCAACAACTAGAAAACCACGACCAGGAGAGGTTGATAAGGTAGATTACTTTTTTATTGATAAAGATAAATTCTCAAATCTTGTTGAAAGCAATGGTATGCTTGAATATGCAACATATTGTGAAAATTTATATGGAACTCCTAGACATGAAGTTGAAAAAAAGCTTAATGAGGGATTTGATGTGATTCTTGAGATTGAAACAAATGGTGCAATGCAGGTTAGAGAAAAAATGCCTGATGCAACCTTGATTTTCATTCTGCCACCATCAATAAAAGAATTAAGACGAAGACTTAAAAAGCGTGGAACTGAAAACGATGATGTTATTAATAAACGTGTGGCTGAGGCTGAGGCTGAAATACGCCAAGCATATAGCTATGACTATATACTTATGAATAACGAGCTTAGCGATGCTATAAATGATTTTACTGCTGTTTTAAGGGCAGCAAAGCTAGAAAATAAAAAAACAAAAATATTAATAGATGAGGTGCTTAATGATGCTTAGACCATCAATAAATCAAATACTAAAAAACAATGAAAGCTATTACTCACTTGTAATAGGTGTAGCTAAAAGAGCTAGAGAGATTACTGATAAATCTTTTGAAGAAAAGATTATACTAGATGTTAAACCTGTTAAAACAGCAGTGGACCAGTTTGCTTCAGGGGATTACAAGTTAATTGAAGACCCACGAGTAAGAGGATAAATTAAAACAATTGAGGTGTAGTTATGCAGGGAATATTTACTGTGGCAAAGATTGCTCTTTGCAATACCTTGTATAGCTTTGACAAGGAATATAGTTATTCTGTACCAAAAGAATATAAAGAAAAGGTTTTAGCTGGAATGAGGGTTCTAGTGCCTTTTGGTAGAGGTAACACTAAACGCATGGGCTTTATTACAAGTACTTATGAAAGCGAAACACAAAACCCTAAACTAAAGCCAATTTTAAATGTAATTGATGAAAAATCACTAGTTAATGACGAAATGCTTAAAATGATATTTTGGTTAAAGGAAAACACCTTTTGCACCTATTATGATGCTTTTAGAACTGTTGTTCCGAGTGGATTTTCATATAAATACAAACAACGCTATGCTTTAGTAAATGCAGAAATTTCAGAGCCACTAACTGAAGAAGAAAGCTTAATAGTCGAATTCTTAAAAACGGCAGTCTCTTTAAAGGAAATTGATTCATTTTTGGATTTTAATATTAATCCTGAAAAGAAAAAAATCGTTGAAAGCCTTGTTGATAAAGGGATTGTTGAAGAAATAGATGAGTTTAAAAGAAAAGTCGGCGACGAGACCATAAAAATGGTTGCTATTACCGACGGATATTATAATGGTTCTATTGTAAAAAAACTAACTAAAAAACAGCATTTAGTGGTTGAACTTTTAGAAGAATATGAAACAGCTTCTGTTAAAGAGGTTTGTTACATGACAAATGTGACCACAACTATTATAAAAAATCTTATTAAGGCTGGTGTACTTTATGAGTTTGAACATGAGACTCTTAGGTCGGCTATAGATTTAGAAAATTGCAATATGAGAAGTCCTGATGACATTATATTAAATGATGAGCAATCATTAGCTTTTAATGGTATTTCTGATTTGATAAATAAAAATAAACCTGCTGGGGCATTACTTTTTGGTGTAACTGGAAGTGGAAAAACATCAGTGTTTATTAAACTTATTGATAGCGTTTTAAAAGAGAATAAATCTGCCATTTTAATGGTACCTGAAATAGCTCTAACTCCACAAATGGTTGGGGAATTTATATCACTTTACGGCGATACTGTTGCCGTTATTCATTCAAATTTATCCTTAGGACAACGTGTTGATGAATTT
>JAAZIT010000460.1 GCA_012800685.1 Clostridiales bacterium | reverse complement strand
CAAACACAAAACTAAATTATGCAAACACAAAACTAAATTATGCAAACACAAAACTAAATTATGCAAACACAAAACTAAATTATGCAAACACAAAACTAAATTATGCAAACACAAAACTGGCACTGTTTTATTACAGTGCCAGTTTGTTAGTTGTTAATTTTTAGTATGTTAGATTCTAATTATTAATTTTCTAGTTGCTAGTTGCTAGTTTTCGGTTTAAGTTTGTTAGTTTTAAGTTTATTTGATAGTTTGCAGTTACTAGTTTTCTAGTGGCTATGGCTTAGTGGCAGTCTACTAGTAAGCTAATTAAATTTTTCTAGCTAACAGTTTACCAATTCGCCATATTGCCAGTTTGCCAGTTAATAATATAAAAATCAATTAAATTATATCTCGTCACAATAGGTTTAATTTATTAAATAAATCTTAAATTCAAAAATATCATTACTCAGTTAAAGCATTTTTAGCAATTACATCACCAACAAATTGTGGAGGAAGTGCTTCATATCTTACTTTTTCAAAAGTAAATTCGCCCACACCACGTGTAACCTGTCTTAAAAGCATTGCAAAGTCTTGCATTTCTGCCATTGGTACTTCTGCAACAACCTCCGTTGTCCCCTGCTTTTGAGCAGGATTCATGCCAAGAACTCTACCTCTGCGCTTATTAAGCTCGCCCATAATGTCTCCGGTTTTATCATCTGGAACAATTACATTAAGTGCGCCAATAGGCTCTAAAAGCACTGGTTCAGCTTGCTTTAGTCCCTCTTTATATGCTAATGAAGCAGCCATTCTAAACGCCATTTCAGATGAATCTACAGGGTGATAAGAACCATCAACTAAAATCGCCTTTAATCCAACTACTGGAAATCCTGCTAAAATTCCCTTTTTGATTGAATCTTGAAGTCCTTTTTCAACTGCTGGGAAGTAGTTTCTAGGAACTGCTCCACCGAATACCTTTTCTTCAAATACTAAATCATCAGAAATACAAGGCTCAAATTCAATCCAAACGTCACCATACTGTCCATGTCCGCCTGATTGTTTTTTGTATTTTCCTTGAACCTTAACTTTTTTCCTTATAGTCTCACGATATGAAATCTTAGGAATAGAAGTCTCAATATTTGCACCAAAATCATTTTTAAGCTTTGAAAGAACGCTTGTAATGTGCTGTTCCCCAAGTCCGCTAAGAATTTGCTCTTTAGTTGATTCGTCCATAGCATATGAAATTGTCAAATCCTCTTCAAGAATTCTATTTATTGCTAACCCAATCTTGCTTTCGTCACCTTGAGTCTTAGCTCTTACAGCAACGCTAAAGCATGGATTTGGGAATTTAACTGCTTCTAATTTTACAACCCTTGAGCTATCACAAATTGTATCGTTAGTGTTACAGTTCATTTTAGAAGCTATAACAATATCTCCTGCATATGCCTCATTAGCGTCTACCTGCTTTTTGCCAAAGAGATACATAAGCTTTCCGACCTTTTCAGTTAAGCCAGTTGTAGCATTTACAACCTCCATACCACTTGAGATTTTACCGCTTAGAATTTTCATAAATGACATTTTTCCAACAAAAGGGTCTGCTAAGGTTTTAAACACAAAAGCCACAAGAGGTTGTTTTTCATCACAATCTATTTCAATTAAATCTCCTGATTGAGTTTCAACTGTTTTCTTAGCTTTTTCTGAAATCGTAGGAACTAGCAAGGAAATTTCTTTTAAAAGCATATCAACTCCTGCTAGTGATGTTGATGAAACACAGGTAACAGGAGTAATAATACCCTCATTTATTCCCTTATGTATGCCGTCAACTAGCTCTTTTTGAGTGAAAGGCTCACCTGAGAAAAACTTTTCAAAAAGCTCCTCATCAGTTTCAGCAACTGCCTCAGAAACAGCCTCAATAAGACCACTGATACGATAATCCATTTTATCCGAGATTTCAGCTGTAGGCATTTCAGTTTCAACTGCATTGCCCTTATCATCATATTTATAAGCCTTCATTTCAATAAGGTTTACATATGAAACAATTTTTCTATCAGCAATTACCGGAACAACAACCGGACATACAGTCGGTCCAAATTCAGCCTTAAGTTCAGTCAAAACATTATTAAAGTTTGCGTTATCGTCGTCAAGCTTTGTAACAACAAACATTCTTGGTTTTTTCATATCAACAGCATAGTCATAAGCCTTGTGTGTTCCAACCTTTACACCTGATTTACCTGAAACAGTAATCATAACGGTGTTACTAGCATAAATACCCTCAATCATTTCGCTTGCGTAGTCGAATAATCCAGGAGTATCTATAAGATTAATTTTAAATCCGTCCTTTTCGAAATTGGCAAGTGTTGTATAAATTGAACCTTGTCTTTTAATTTCTTCAGAATTAAAATCTGAAACTGTATTACCATCATATATCTTTCCTAGTCTATCAGTGCAGCCGCTCTTGTACAGCAAAGCCTCAAAAAGTGAAGTCTTTCCTGAACCAGCGTGTCCAGCTATAGCTATGTTTTTAATTTTTGTGCAGTCAAATTTTTTCAAAATTATCGCTCCAATCTATTTATATAATATTACAAGTTGTTCAAATTAGACAATAATCGCAAACAACATAGGTTAATTATATAACATTTTTACATAAAAAGCAATAGGTAATTGTATTTTTTTAATAGTGAATATTAACAAATTATTGTTATAACAGTTGTACATTGTATGAATATAACATTTTTATAGACTATTGCCATGTTTTGAATTGTATGTTAAAATGAATATACGCTAAAATATAAGACTTTTAGAATGGAGATGACATAATGTCAGCAAGAATTTTTGATATTCCCGGTTTTACATATTTTTCAGCAAAAAATGTTTTTTCAGGAAGTGCCTCAAAGACATTTAACTATAAAATTTGGTTTGGTGATGTGTTCGCCGTAAAAATTTGGTATGGACTTAACGCCTTTGAAACAACCCCAGAGGATAAAATTATTGACGAATTTCAGACGGAATTTTCTGAAAAAGGACTTGAAAAAGTTAAAGACTGGATTTTACAAAAATACAATGAATTTAATGAGCAATAAAAAACACTGCATTAGCCCTCAAACGGCAAGTGCAGTGTTTTTATTTTAATGCCTTTATAGAGCGTACCATATGGACTAGTTAATTAGTTGCTTAGAATATATAAAATAACTAAGTAGTTTTCAGCTTAATGCTTTTATATAGTGAACTTGTTGTTTATATTCTTACTCACTTAACTCATCCAAAATAAGCTGATATTTTTTTAGCTTAATGACTTCACGAAGTTAACCGTTCGGACTAGTTAAAAATGGGCTAATCTCTTATTCACTTATTTACTTAACTTATACAAAACAAACTGATAATTTTCAGCCTTGTGAGGAAGTATGCAATTAGTGCAATCCTTAACGCCATTTTCAAGATAAATAAAATCTCCACCACATTTGTCGCCTAAACTGTATAAGGGACAAAAACAAAAAAGACAGTTAAAATCTTTAATATCCGACGTTTTGTGGCATGGGAAATATTTGCACTTTGTGTTGCTAAAAAACTTAAAGCTGTTTTCCAAAATTATCTCCCCTATCTCTGCTTAGTATTCCGTATTTTTTTATAATCCGTTCAAGGACACTCCCAAGTGGTTTTCCAATGATTAATAAGAATATTACATTTGAAATGGCATAACAAAGAGTAATAGGAAGGGCTGTTATAGATAGTGCTAAAAATCTCTTGACAGAAAAATATCCCTCTATCCACAAGGTTGACCAGCTGTCTAAAATTAGCGAATACACTATCCCAGAAATAAATCCATATATACAAAGAAAAATTTTGCTCCTTTTTAAAGGGTTTGCCATAATTCCAGCCAAAAATCCTATTAGCCCCCATGCGAGCATTTGAAAAGGTGTCCATGGACCTTGTCCAAAATAAAAATTTGAAATAAGAGCCGACAATCCTCCGACTAAAAATCCTGATTCTGAACCTAAATATATTCCACATAAAACAACTATTGCTGTAACAGGCTTAAAAAAAGGAATTGGAGCAAATAAAAATCTTCCTGCAACCGAAATCGCCACCATTGTTGAAATTAAAACTATAAGCCTTGTTGAGGATTTTCCCTTTTCAAAATGAACAACAATAGGTACGCAGGAAATGATAACCACCACAAGCGACACAAGAGCATAGGAATTATTATCTGAAACAAATAGACCAAAAATAATTGTAACCATAACGCCCAAAACCACCAAATATTTTAACGCCTTAGTTTTCATATTATCTTCCCTTCTGCAAAAATTTGCGTCATTTTTTAGGTTTATTATTGCTGTTCAAGACATTTTACAACAACTTGCTGGCAGGTAACACAATCCGGAAAAACATCTGAAGCTATTAAATTTGAACCAGTTGTATAAAATCTATTTTGTGGAAAAAATCTTTTTGGAACATCTTGCGAAACAACCTCTCCGTCAAAAAGAAGCCCGCATTTATCAGCATATTCTCCAGCAAACTCAACGTCATGTGTAACAGCTAAAACAGTTATCCCTAAGGAGGTTAGCTCTTTTAAAAGCCTTCCTAAATTTGCTTTTGCAAATGCGTCAATTCCCTTAGTTGGTTCATCAAGAAGAAGAATTTTAGGGCTGGTTAAAAGAACTTTTCCAAGTGCCGCCTTTTGCTGTTCTCCACCAGAAATATCGAGAGGATGACGACTTTTAAGATGTGAAATTCCGAGCCTTTCTAGCATTTCATTAATTGTCACACTTATTTTATCATCTGAAATACCAATACTTTTAAGTAAATCCTTGTAGTCCTCCTCCACTGTTTTCTTAATAAAAACGGACTGAGGATTTTGAGGAAGAAGCCCTAATGCCCCTTTATACAGTGAGTTATTTTTGTATTCCTTTAGTTTTTTATTATTTATTATAACACTGCCTTTATATGCTTTAGAAAGACCTGAAATAACGTTTAAAACTGTTGTTTTTCCTGTACCATTTCCACCAAGAAGACAATATAGCTCGCCCTTATTTACCTCTAAATCAACACCATTTAGAACATCTCCAGTAGTTTTTTGGTACCTGTACCAAACATCCTTAAGCCTAATAGTAATTTCTTTTTTGCTTTTTAAAGGGACTATTTCATCTGACTTTTTATACTTGTAATTTTCATTTATAAAAGCCCTGCCCTCCTTAACAGAAACAGGAATTTCACCATTTCCATTAACCTTAGAAAAAATTCTTGTTGCCGACGGTAGAGCAAGCTCCATAGGCAACCCCAAAAGGCTTTTGCACACAGCTTTAGGAGTATCTATTGACAATATTTTTCCATTTTCCATAGCTATAACTCTGTCGGCAATAGGAAATATTTCCTCTAGCCTATGTTCAACAATTATAACAGTTAATCCTAACTGTTCGTTAAGTCGTTTTAATGTTAGAATAAATTCGCTTGAAGCCACTGGGTCAAGCTGAGAGGTTGGCTCGTCAAGGATTATTACCTTTGGGGACATTACTAAAACAGATGCCAAATTAAGAAGCTGTTTTTGCCCTCCTGAAAGGCTGTCAGTGCTTTGTCTAAACCATTGCTCAATTCCAAAAAAGCTTGCCATTTCGGCTGTTTTTCGCTTAATAGTATTAGTATCAACGCCCATACTTTCAAGTCCAAAGGCAAGCTCATGATACACCTTATCTGTAACAATTTGGTTGTCTGGATTTTGAAAAACAAAGCCTATTTCCGTTGCAGTAACTTCTTCAAAGGTTTTAGACAAGGGTTTTCCTAAATATTTTATCTCACCACTAGTCTTTCCAAAAGGGGATATTTGTGGCTTTAAGAGCTTTAAAAGAGTAGTTTTTCCACAGCCGGATTCACCGCAAACAACAATAAACTCTCCCTGTTTAACGGAAAAGTTTATATCAGAAAGACACGGCTCTCTGTCAGGATATGAAAAGCTTAGATTTTGGATATTAAATATTTCCATTTTATATTCTCCATCGTTTCAAAATAAAGGGTAATATTGAAAGAAAACCAAAGACACAGTATAAAAAAATGCCTAATAGCTACCCTTGAATTCCAGTAATTTCAATTTAAATTTCAAAAGGCACTGCCCCCTGTTAGAATATGAAAAGCTTAGATTTTAGATATTAAATATTTCCATTTTATATCCTCCATCGTTTCTAAAATAAAGGGTAGTATTGAAAGAAAACCAAAGGCACAGTATGAAAAAACGCTTAATAGCGACCCTTGAATTCCAGTGATTTTAGGGTAGAATTGAAAACTTGTCTTAACTAGTATTTGAGCTATAAACACTACAGCTGTAAGAGCCAGCGTTAAAACTAAAAGCAAAACATCTCCGCTTCTCATCTTAAAAACCGAAAAGCTTGTCCTGCTTTTAAGCCCATATCCCCTTGAACGCATTGAATCAGCTGTCTCAACAGAATTCTCAATTGACCAACCGAGAACAGCCACAAATACCTTAAGCTTAAATTTTATTCTATCAAAATAGCTTTCCTTTGAAAACATTCCAAGTGTTTTTTGGGACATTCCAACTTGCTTCATTTGTTTTTTAAATCGTGGAATAAACCTTAGTGCCATAGTTATTATTAGTGAGATTTTCGGCAATACTTTTCCGAAAATATAAATAATTTTGTCGCTAGTCATAATTTTTGTAAAGCAACTAAACCAAAGTATCGTCCCCACTATCATTATGCCTATTGCTAAGCCATAAATAATAGCCTCAAGTGTGACT
>JAAZIT010000459.1 GCA_012800685.1 Clostridiales bacterium | reverse complement strand
ATTGGATGAAGCTTTCAATGGATTTTGCTTATGAAAATAGAGCGAGAATGCTTGAAAGGGTTAAAGGAATTTTTTCAGAGGTTGTTGAAAAGTCATTAGAAATGACTGCTGAATATTCAGGTGAGATAAATTGTCACCATAATTTTGCACAGCTTGAAAATCACTTTAACAAAAACGTATGGGTTCACCGAAAGGGAGCAATACAGGCAAGAAAAGGCGAGCTTGCAATTATTCCAGGAGCAATGGGGAGCTTTAGCTATATTGTGAGAGGAAAGGGAAACCCAGATAGTTTTATGTCATCATCTCATGGGGCAGGAAGAAGATATTCCAGAAAAGGTGCGATCAAGGCTTTTTCAGTTGAATCGGTAATGGTTGACTTGAAAAACCTAGACGTTGTTCTTGGAAAACACAATAAAGCCGACGTGGCAGAGGAATCAAGGTTTGCATACAAAGACATTGACGAGGTTATGGCAAATCAGCAGGATTTAGTTGAACCAGTTAAAAAACTGTTTACCGTCGGTGTAGTCAAGGGATAGATTATATCTAAAAAACTAAAACAGTTTCCAATCCGTCGATGCTATTTAATTACAATATTATAAACCCACCAGTTTAAAAAAACCTGGTGGGTTTTTGTTTGGCATTTAAGTTATTTACATAAAGTTTGGGTATAGAGTTAAAGCTATTCATATCTTTGTGTTAGCATATTGCAAAATGGCTATTTCAAATATTTTTATTTAAGGGAGATTTTTAACAGCTTTGGCAGGTTAAATTTAATGGTGATTGTATGAAAGAAAATTATAACAAAACACTTGTGGCGTGCTTTATGGGGTATGTGGTTCAGGCTATAATAAACAATTTGCTACCACTTTTGTTTTTAACCCTACACAAAACATATGACATTCCACTGGCTCAAATAACACTACTTATTACTCTGAATTTTGGGCTTCAGCTATTGGTTGACCTTGTTTCAATTTCTTTTGTTGATAAGATTGGTTATAGGGCATCAATGTTAATTGCACATGGGTTTGCAGCGGCTGGCTTAGTTTTTCTAGCCATTTTGCCACAGCTTCTTGATAACAGCTTTTTGGGTCTTCTAATTGCTGTTTCAACCTATGCCATAGGTGGTGGACTTTTAGAGGTTTTGGTTAGCCCAATTGTTGAAGCGTGTCCTACTGACAACAAGGCAAAAGCAATGAGCCTTTTACATTCATTTTATTGCTGGGGCTGTGTTGCGGTGGTGCTTTTGTCAACTCTATTTTTCACTATTTTCGGTACTGAAAATTGGAGAATACTAGTTGCTCTTTGGGCGTTAGTTCCGCTTATTAACGGAATTTTATTTGCAACAGTTCCAATAAATCACTTAATTGAAGAGAACGAAAAGGCTCTAACTATAAAAGAGCTTTTTAAGAAAAAAGTTTTTTGGCTTATGATGATATTAATGGTTTGTGCCGGTGCTTGTGAACAGGCTGTAAGCCAGTGGGCATCTACATTTGCTGAAAAAGGTCTAGGGGTTTCAAAGTCAATTGGGGATTTAACAGGGCCAGCGTTTTTCTCAATCTTAATGGGAACATCAAGGGCTATATATGGAAAACACGGACATAAACTTGATTTAAACAAGTTTATGCTTTACAGTGGCTTTCTCTGCGTAATATCATATTTAATGATTTCTTTAACTTCATCACCAATTCTTGGGCTTCTTGGTTGTGGCTTTTGTGGGCTTTCCGTTGGAATACTTTGGCCCGGAACATTTAGTATGTCAACAGTAAACATAAAGGGTGGAGGAACAGCAATGTTTGCATTTCTTGCTTTGGCTGGAGATGTTGGCTGTGCAGGAGGACCAACAGTAGTTGGGTTTGTTTCAGATTTCTTCAACGATAATCTAAAAATAGGAATTTTATCAGCAATAGTTTTTCCAATAGCACTTATTATTTGCATTGTTTTAGCTAAAAATTTAAAGACCAAACAAAACTAAATATTATAAAAGTAAAACAGATATTAATTCTAATTGTTAGAAGAATTAATATCTGTTTTTAATTTTTATAGTGTCGATAGTTTTAATTTTGTTTCTATTACTTAACTTTTATAAACCTATTTAATAGAGAAGTATGCTAGGAATTAATATTATTTATTAAATAAAGATAGGGGACTAATTTTTAATAGAACTAGCTTTTAAGCTGCATCAGTATCATTGTTTGTTCCACCTTGTTGGTTAAAATCTGGGGGAGTAGGTGGCGTACCATTAGTTTGGTTACTATCGTCTGGCATACCCATATTTCCTTGTGGTTTTTTATTAATATTAGTGTTACTATCTGTATCGGTATTATCATCTGAATTGTCATTAGAATTATCTGAAATATTAGTATCGGTATTTTCATCTGAATTGTCATTAAAATTATCTGGGATATTAGTATCAGTATTATCATCTGTATTGTTGTTAAAATCATCTGGACGTTGGGCATTTCCGCCTTGCATATTTCCACCCTGCATATTTCCTCCCATTGAGCCTAGGGAGCTAAGATTTAATGCTGATGCGTCTATTAAAGTGTCGCTATTGGTTTGTTCGGAGGTTGTTGATGGAATAGTTCCGTCAAGCTGTCCTAGAATGCTTTCGGCTCTAAGCTCGCCATATAGCTTTAATGTTTCAACCCCAGTGGTGTACTGGCTGTAGGTATAAAATGAAGTACTATCATTTTCAACATATGTCTTTATTGATTGGTTAGCATCATCAATAAGCTGGTTCATCATTCCAGATTGAACAAATTCTTCAGCAATTTGTTTTAGATATTTATGATAGGTCTCAACATATTCTTCATTTTCTAAAAGCTTTCCAATAATTGGTCTGTCCTCAGCGTCAACTCCACTAAATACAGTGTCAATTGCAAAATTTATTGTATCACTTGCGTTTGAGCCTTGAAATGTCCCGAATGCTAGATTATAATCCCATGGAACCATTGAAAGAACTCCATTATTTTCAGCTAAAACATAGTTATGTCCCATTGACGAGAAATAGCTATCTAAGTTTACTAAAAACACGTTGCAGGCTGTATATCTTAATACCTCATCAACATCAATATAATCTTCTAGGTTTTCTCCCTCGCTTATCGCTTTAAGTGAACTAATTAGCCTTGCTTGGTCGGAGCTATCAACGTCAGTTATAGCTTCATCAAAAATATTGCTATAGCTTTCAATGCTATCGTCTGTATAAACAAGAGACACACCACCACTGCTCATACCGCCATTTCCGCCCATGCCACCGCCATTACCACCACTAGGCATACCACCCATGCCACCCTGTGCCTGGTTTCCGCCCTGACCGCCAAAGCCCTGCATAGAAAGAGCATAATTGCTTAAATCAAGAGTATTGCCACTAGTGTCCTTTGCGGATATAATTTTGGTTAAATCAAGGCTCATAAGGCTTCTCATATCAATATCTGAAATAGTTGTGATATTTCCATCTGAGTCGGTAAAACTTTCTAGGTTTTCAACGTCAAAGTTAGTTGAAGTACTTGAACTAATTACATCAGTCCACTCTACAGTGTTACCGTCCTTATCCGTGATGATAATCATGTTTGTTATGTTCATATCTGGCATATTACCGCCCATGCCACCACCATTCATACCACCACTATTGCCATTGCCGTTCATGTCATCTGGATTTTGATTTTCGTTATCTTCATTATTATCATTTGGAATTTGATTTTTATCTTGAGTTTTATTCTCGTCTTCGTTATTCTCAAGTCTATCATTTTCCTGATCCATATCCATTGACTCGGGCTTATATGTTTTAACTGAATTTGTATAACCGTAATTTCTAGTTATAAAGCTTGTTTCAGTGTCTTCTAAAGCAAGAAAAACACCATATTGCTCGCCATTTACATATATCTCTGCAAAGGTACAAAGAGAGCTTGGTACTTCCATATAATTAAAAAGCTTGTATGAAATGTATTCTTTCATATAAGTTGTATCTGCGTATATGTTATTTAAAACAAGTCTATCAAGTCCATAGCAGCTTTGACCGTCAATATATTTATCAAAGTCGATTTTTAAGCTGTATCTATCGCTATCACTGCTAGCAACCTGTTTTAAAGAAGTATTGCCTTTAGTTTTAACGCCCACATTATCATATGCTTCGCCGTCAATGGTAACATTACCAGTTATCCAAGGCTTATCCGTTGCATTTTCCATAAGATATTCCCAGTCTTCTTCTGTAGTTGTTATTTCGATTTTTAAAATAGCCTTTTCAAATATAGCACTTGTATATTCCATATAAGTTTGGCTTGAAGCTTTGGCGACATTTAAATTCGAGTCTGAACAGGCAGTAGTTGTAGTTAAAAGCATTAAGACTCCACAGGAAGTAGCAATTACTTTTTTAAACATATAAATCAATCCTTTTTTATTTTATCATTAAACATATTCTAAACAGAAAGAGTGATACAATAATATGTAAGATATGTGTAACTGATGAAATTTATGTAAAAAGTAAGCCTCACGACACTGGTTTAATTGTGTCATGAGGCTTTTTAGGGGTTGAATAAAATTTATTTAATGTGAATAATGAGATGAAAATTAATAATCAAAATACATTTCCATAGGATAAGCCATGTATTCAACAGGTTCTAGCTTTTCAACAGTATAATATCCAGCTGGAGCGTTTAGAAGTGAGGGGATACGATTTACAACTGTAGCACAGGTATGCTCAACTGTAGCAGGCTTTTGTACAAAAAATGTTGTATCAGGTTCGCCAGTAATCTTCCAATCACACATATCTCCGTCATCAGGTCCATAAACCTTTCCGATACATTGAGTTTCTATAATTATTCCTTGAAATGCTTCAGTTGTTACAACGGCACTCATACCAATGCAATTTCCCTTTGGAATTGTTTCGCCAAGAGTTTCAGAATAAAGGTCGCTGTCATAAAAATATGGTACGCATTTTTGTGATTGACTTTTTATTGTTAGTCCAAGCTTTGAACAAAGTGCCTCGTTTGAGTTCCAAACATATGCGGGTTCAAGCTCTACAGGGTGTGCAATTTGTTCCTCAAATTCCTCTGGAGTAAGTCCAGAACCATGTGCCTTAGCTAATGCAAGCCCATAATCCTCAACATTATAGCTTACAGCACCCTCTATTTTCTTTATTGAATGAACTCCACCAGCAACGGCTGCGATCATATTTACCCAAAAGATATCCTGCATACCAGAACCAGTTATTGTACAGTTGTTGTCCTTAGCAAGCTTGTCAAGATAGTTAGTTATTTTTGAAGAGGTTGTCCATGGATAAATTGCTTCTTCACAGGTGGTAATTATGTTTATCCCACGGCTTGCAACCTTTTCCATAAACGGCTTCATGTCATTCATAAAGCTAAAAATGGTTAGTACACATACATCGGCGTCACATGAGTCTAAAACTGCGTCTGCATCACTGCTGATAATTACTCCAAGCTTACAGCCAAGCTCTGCATAATCGCCTACGTCCATTCCCACAACCTCAGGGTTATTGTCTATTGCCCCAACAATTTCTGCGCCCTTTTCAAATAGATAACGCAAGGTGTATTTTGCCATTTTTCCACAGCCGTACTGTACTACACGAATTTTTTCTTTAAACATACTAAACTCCTTTCCGTTTCGGTTAATAAGTTAGCCAAAATAATATTTAGCTAACAACTACGCTATCAGTTTATTACATTAAGCTATATTTATATAGCTACTATTGTTTTAGTATAGCTATTGTATATTAAATACAGCTGTTATAATTTATTTGTTAAATCTAATATACTGATACATATATTATAAACCAAAACATACATATAATTTCAAGACCAGATAGAGAAATTTTCTTTCGACAATTTCTTAATAATTATACGCATATTTATTACTAGTATATTCATTTAATCATATAGAAATGAACATAATTTTTTAGTGATAAAACAGAAAAGCTTAAAAACCCCCATTTTTTGCACTATATGGATTTAAAAATAAAATATTGAAATACAAGCAATATTATTTTAAGAAAATAATGTTTAATTTTTTTATAGTGACAGTTTTTGTTTTTTCAAGTATAATAGTAGTATATAGACAAAGAACATGACGTTTAAGAAGAGAGGTTGATTTTATGCTGAAGATTCCAGAAATAAAAGGGGACACAGTTTTATTACGAAAAGTCAGAGAAAAGGATATTGATGACCGTTATGAAATAGGAAGACACAACGAATTTGAGTATATGTGTGGTGGAGAAAAGCTTGAAACTCCTCAATTTCCTAGTCGTGAAACATGGGTTAATTGGTATAAAAATCAGGTTAATGAAGAACTTTTATGGGTTATAGATTATCAGGGGAAATGTATTGGTACAGCAGGCTTTCACAATGTTTCACCTGAAGATAACAGTGCTACATATAAAATAGGTATATTTGATCCTAATTTTCACTCAAAGGGAATTGGAACAGAGGTTACAAAGCTTTTGGTAAAATTCGGATTTGATAAAATGAAGTGGCATAGAATTGATTTAAAAGTCCTTGAGTATAATCTTAGGGGAATATGCTGTTATGAAAAATGCGGATTTAAACAGGACGGGATTTTACGAGAAAGTTCATTTGTAGAGGGAAGATACTATTCCGATATTGTTATGAGCATACTTGACTATGAATATGAAGAACTTTATAAATAGAATATTAATAGTTTTTCAATGATAGCTAAAACTAGCCTTTAAACAAACTTATGAGTAGGAGGTGCAGGTCCATACTTATTGACTAAATCTCAGATTGTTTAAATATAAAGTATGGGTGTAAAATGAGATATAGAAATGCTATTAAAGATGATATCCCACAGCTTGTTGATATGAGAATATCCTATCTTAAAGAAGACTTTAACGGACTTAACAAAACAGAAATACCACAGCTTTCAGAAAGACTTTCCATATATTTTGGAAAGCACTTAGGAAGAGATTTAAGGGTATATGTGTGCGAGGCAAATAATTATATAATAGCAACAGTATTTTTAATTGTTTCTGAAAAACCAGCCAACCCAAGCTTTATAAATGGAAAATTGGGTCATATTATGAATGTGTACACTCGCCCTCCTTATCGCAGGCAAGGCATAGCAGGGGAGCTAGTGAAGATTGCAATTTCAGAAGCAAAAAGACTTAATCTTTCTTTTATAGACCTTGAGGCAACTAAAGACGGATACAAGCTTTATAGTCATTTTGGATTTGAGGATAGAAATTCAAAATACCTACCAATGAGGCTTGATTTAAATAAATAGGTGCTTAATTTGTGTGTGTTAATAAAAAAGCCCTTACCCTTTTGGAATTTTAAAAGGGTAAGGGCTTTCTTGTTCTAAAAGGCAAGGTTCTTGTCGCATTTTAAAATGGCAAAAGATTTATCATTTTAGGAATCAGGTTTTACTGCTTAATATGTGTAAATATGTTATAAAAATAAAAAGCCAACCCAATATTCATGAGTTGACACAGGTATATCTATTATGATATACTAAAGAATAAGCCTAATATATAAAAATAGCAAACAAATATCCAATTTACATTATAAGTATAGCACAAGTCAAGATGTTTGTCAATAGGCAATTTAAACAAAAAAGGTTGTGTTTTTTATGGAAGAAAATATTATTGAACTGTTTATGAAAAATAATTTATCCACTATAGCGTTGCAGGAGACTATATTGAAAACCAATGAAAGGTCTGAAGAACTAGGGCTAAGGCTTTCCGAACAGGACGCTAAAATGCTTGCCGATGAAAGCAAAGCTTCTATTAACGAGAACGAAAGAATTGAGATTAATTCAGATTCGTCTACAGTAAAAATAATTGAAAAGTTTATGCAAAGCACTTATATAGGTCAAACCGATTATGCACAGACTATGGCAGGGCTTATAGATGTTTTTTATGTAGCAAAGGAAGAAAGTAATGAGTTTTTAACTGATGACGAGCTTATTGATATCATGTATAATTTTTTTGAAAGAGAGAGCGGCGGGAGTATAGAATTACTACAAACAAGAGATTTAGAGATATTATGCAGGGAAATAAGAAATAAGCTAAATCAAATTTTATAGCATTCCCAGCTACAATTTCAAAGTCTTTAACATAGCATAGAAAGGAAAATTTTATGGATAGTATATTAGTTAGATTGCCTTTTGACGATAATGATATTAATAAAAGTAATTATACCCTGTCGCTCTTAAGCAATTGCTTTTCATATGGTTTAATTAGCGAAAAAAAGCAGAGTGAAATTCTTAATTCTTTGAAAACCGAATTTTTAGAAATAGCTAGACAATACACGAAAGGAGAGAGCAGTACCATAACAAAAGAGCGAGGAGAAATTTTGTATGAGTCTGTACTATATAGCTGTGACGTTTATCTTCTTAGTCTAGGTGGAGTTGATAAAGCTCTTATGGCGTTAAAAAGCCTGCCGACGGGGCATATTATAGTTCAAGGGAAAAAGCTAGTACAAAAATATTATTATCAAAGTCGAGAAATATATGAAAAGGCATTTGATAATATTCTTGATATAAATATACATGAGTATATGTTGGAAATGAATAAATCCTTTCACGAGTTTTATAAAAATTATTCAGCTAGGTTTGATGCTAAAAATATCTGCACATCTATAGACTATCCTCTTCTTAATCAATTTGCTTACGAGATGGAATCGACAGGAGTATGCTATATTAAGGATTACTATACAGCCTTAATGCTTGAAAATCAGTTTTGTAGCTTGTTTAGCCTTAATGACATTAAGGAAACTCTTAATAATTATGGAAAAATATATCATTGTAACTACACAAGTCTACTTATTAACATTTGTCAGGTTGTTCTCAATAATTTTTTGGCGAGACTTCTTTTAGGTAAAAAAGATTTTTCTCTAAAGCTTACAAATGAAAATATAGCTGATTTAGAAATTGAATGTAGCTTTTACACTAGCCAAAACTTAATTTCTAAACATAATAATCTTCTTTCTAGTTGTAATAAGATTTATGAAAATATTCAGATGTTTAATTATTTAAAATCCTAAATACCTGAATTTTGTAGCCAAATATCTGAACATATTAAGAGAAAAACTCTGTCAGTTTTTTTAGTGGCTACACCATAAGAAATAACAAATAAAAAAGAGCTGAATTAATCCAGCTCTTTTAGTTTATATTGGTTTTAAATTTTTAAGCTATGCAGCATTTTCGGCATTATCGTCTGTAACTGGATTAACATTAGGCATTTCCTTACCCTCTAATACTGCCATAAAGTTTTCTAAAAGCTTTTGGTCTATAAATTTGCAGGTACTTCTGTCATAATAGCTACCTGTCGTATCCCAAAGAACGGGACAAATACCTTTTTTGTAAGAGCTTT
Organism: Clostridiales bacterium; assembly: GCA_012800685.1. Taxonomy (GTDB): domain Bacteria; phylum Bacillota; class Clostridia; order Oscillospirales; family Ruminococcaceae; genus JAAZZIT01. Next base: position 2,386 of record JAAZIT010000459.1, on the reverse strand, counting down.
CACAAACTGCTGATACATAGGTTCTAATAACATCTTCTGTTTTATTTCTCATGGCTGCAACGCTGTACTCGCCAAGAATAACAGGAATTCCCTTGTCAATAAAGGTTTCCTTTACCATGTTCATGTACTTTTCAAGCTCTTCATAATCTGAAGCAGTACCCCATTCTGTACGTGCCTTACCCCAGTCTGCATCTTCTTCAAGAATACATAAGGTTGATGGAGTATAGTAATGTACTGATACTGCACATCTATTTTGTGGATCGTTAGGCATTACAAAAAGCTCATCACAGGTTAATTCAACGTCTGTTACATATCCAGCAATTAATAGGTGACGCTTCTTATTGTTTCCGCCTGAAGCACGAACAATGTCAACAAATTTTTGGTTTATTTCATTTAAAAGTCCATATGATTCTGCTTTGCCATTATCGTTACCACCATATCTGTTCCACATTTCGTTCCAGCCACCCTCTTCATTAAGTGCCTCAAACATTAGATAGTCGCTGTGGTTTTTATATGCCTCAGAAAGCTGTTCCCAAATTCTTGTAAATTTCTTCATGCATTCTTCTTTTTCGGTTGGGAACTTCTCCCACCAGCCACCGTCCCAGTGAATGTTTACAATTACATACATTCCATCATCGATTGCCCAGTCAATAACTTGTGTAACTCTTTTTAAATATTCCTCGCTAATGGTGTAATCCTCGCCCATCATATTTGACCATGCCACAGGAACTCTAAGTACACCAAATCCTTCATCGGCATAGCCTTTAATAATCTCTTTGGTTATTTCAGGGCTTCCCCATGCTGTTTCGTAGACATATACATCATCTCCACCACTTTGAGCTTCGAAAGTGTTACCTAGGTTTATTCCTACACCCATTTCTTTAGTAATCTCCATAGTGGTTATTTCACGCATAGTGCCAGCTTTTGATTCTTTATCCTTGCTTCCACAGCCAGATAAACAGGTTACTGCCATTATTGTTGCCAATACAGCAGATAAAAGTCGCTTTTTCATATAATACCTCCATATTAATCATTTAATATATTGTACAACGATACATAACAATATAAAACAGTAATTTATGTGTAATGTTTAATAATTCTATGAAATCGTATACATTCTATAACATATTAGCATTTGATGGTTATAAAACTGTCAAAAATTTTTAAATGTAATTTTTCAAGTGTGTTTTTGTGTTTGTAAAAAGTGGGTAATGACTAGTAATTATAAAGTTACGGAAACTAATTTCTATTTGCTATTTTATAGTTGCCATTTATTTTTTTTATTTGCTGGTTTTAAGTTGCTATCTGCAATCTATTAGCTAGTTTTAAGTATCAAGTTGTTAGTTGCTAGCTACTTGAAGCGAGTAAATAAAAAGCCTGCCAAGTTACATTCTTGACAGGCTTTTTAGATGTTTAGTTTAAATTAGTGGTATGGCATAATACTTAGAGTTTCCGTCAACCAGATTTTAAAATTAACCTTTTAGAGCCTTTTCCATAAATTTTTCTGTTGAGGTCCCATGAGGTCGGTTATATCTATATAGCTGATAAAGACAATCGGGATCAGAGGAAATATAGTTTGGCTTTTCTTCAACCCCTAGGCTTGCTAAAAATCCACAGGCTTTTACAATTCTTTTACTAGGGTCGGACACTATACCATAGGGATAAGTGTAAATAGCTGGTACGATATTACAATTTTCACTTAAATATTCCTGATTTTTTGTAATGTCATTTATGAGTGCGTTTCGGTATTCTTCATAGCTTTCGTTTTTCATAACACCTGCACCACGCCTTGTATCTAGATTATGCATATCAAAGCTGTGGTTTCCTAGTTCAATAATTCCCGAATTATGGAGTTGCATAACCTGCTCGCTTGTCACATATGAATAACGCTGACTGTTGTCGGTGCTTTGGTCGGATTTTTCCGTATAGCTTCCAACAATAGAGATTGTCGCCTTGCAATCGTATTTTTCAAGTATTGGCAGTGCATTTGACAAATTATTATAAAAACCATCATCAAAGGTTAGTATTATTGGATTTGGTGGCAAGGATCCACCGCCATGGACAAAATTAATAAGGTCCTTAACAAATATGGTGTTGTAGTTATTTTCCTTTAAATATTTCAAATCATTTTCAAGCTCCGTAGGGGATATTACATAGTCGCAAAGCATATCAGTATCGCTACAAACACTGTGGTACATTATAATTGGAACAAAAATCCCCTCTGGCTTAGTTGCAGATTTTATGGCTTTTGGAATAAACAGAATACTAAGAAAAATTGCTATAGCACAAAGCATAGAAATACAGATTACCAATATTTTTTTGTGGTGAATTAGTTTTTTTAACATAAAGACATACTCTCCTAAATTTATTTTGGCTTATATTATAT
>JAAZIT010000458.1 GCA_012800685.1 Clostridiales bacterium | reverse complement strand
TAAATGATTATATTACAGGCGGTAACTGAAGGAATCAAGATTGAACAAATTCTTGTCGCTAATGGCGTCGGTTTGCTTGTGCTCCTCGTTTATATGCTTTCCCGCGTTGAAATAAAGAAAGAAAGACATATTAGCAGTAAAATATTTGATGCGATGGTGTGGATCATCTTTTTCGCATTAATCGCTGAAACATTTACATTTTTAATAGATGGACAACCTGGGAAATTTATCCATGTTTTACAATATATTACTAATGGCTATCTTTTCTTAGCGTCAAGCTTTGTAGCGTTACTATGGGTATTATTTGTCGATGTACGCATTTTCCGTAGTATTCCGTGAATAAAGCGGTGGTTTAAAGCTTTAATAATTCCTTATGCGCTGATAGTTGCTCTTATTATTGCGGACTTTTTGGTGTAGGACTAATTTTCAGTATTGGCGCTGATAATGTCTATGCGCGTGGTAATATAGTGCTTTTAACATATGCATTTGTAATTGTTTGTTATATTATTACGCTTGTACTTGCGTATCTCGCAGTAAAAAGAAATGGCCATATTCGTTTCTTCCCTGTATATTACTTTGTCATTCCGTCCCTTTTAGGTACGCTTGTTCAAGGGCTCTTTTACGGTATTTCAACGGGGTGGATGTTAACAAGTATTGCGCTTTTATTTGTGCAACTGCATATCGCTAACCAAAATGCTTATGAAGATGATCTCTCGGGATTATACAATCGGAAATATTTTGGATGGATGGTAGAAAAACTTACGCGTAGTAAAAACAATGCCTTTATTGGGGCAATTATGATGGATATTGATCGTTTTAAATCAATTAACGATAAATTTGGTCATCTTTCATTAACACGGAAGTTTATAGTATAGGTTACGTTAAACTTGACGCTGATGATAATGTAATTTGTCATTCAGAAAAATCACTTCCGATTGTCGATGGCGGACACGGGATGGTGTTTACTGCTTTTGATGGACAAGATTATTTGATTTATCACACTAATAATAAAAAACACGGATATGAAGTGGGTAAGATTGTGCCGATTAAATTTAACAAAAAGGGGGAAATTGAAATTGAGAAATAAGCATTTTTATTTATTACTTTTAATTGCTACTGTCTTAATGACTGGCTGTTCCGAAAATGGACAGCAAAATTCCTCTATAACGCAGAGTAGCGAATCTAGTACAAGTTCTGTAATTGAAGAAAATAACGTTGCTCAAGTTGTAATACTTTTAGGGCAATCGAATATGGAAGGACATACATGGTCACGCTTTTTAACTAATACTATGGCGGATAAAGCTGCTGAATTTAATACCGGTTATGATGATGTGCAAATTGCTTTCCATAATAGCGGAGACTATACTTCAGGTGGTGAATTTACGAGTGTTAAATTAGGACAAGGATTGTCCATGAATCAATTTGGTCCTGAAGTCGGTATTGCTGAAGTTCTGCATAACGCTAATAAGGAAAATGTCTTCTTACTAAAGTATGCTCATGGTGCAACATCACTATCTGGACACTGGATTTCACCTTCATCAAGGCGCGATGGTGGTCCGCTTTATCGCGGTGCACTCCAATTTGTGCTCAACAGTATAAACAAGATAGAAGATATGGGCTATTATCCAGAAATTAAAGCTATTTGTTGGATGCAAGGTGAAGATGATTCTAATAATGGTCAACATGATAACTATTACACTTATACAAAAAACTTTGTGAAAGATTTACGAGAAGATTTAATTCTGTATATGGATCTTGATGGGATTGGATTTTTAGATGCTGCAATTGCGGCACTAGATTCTGTTTGGAGGCAGCATGTTATTATTAATAACGCTAAACAAACAAACGCAAGTGAAGACCCGTTATCCTTTTTCATTGATACGAATAAAGAAGGATTAAAAACAAATCACGAACCTGTTGGTAGTGTTGATATCTATCATTATGATTCGTCATCTATGATAAAATTAGGTAGATTATTTGGTGAATTATTAGTGGAGCATTTTATTAACTAAAATGAAAAGAAAAGCTGTTTCCTTAAAAGATATTGCTAAAGATGTTGGTCTATCAGTTGATGCTGTTAGTAAAGCATTACGTGATTCAGATCAAATTAGTGAAAAAACTAAAAGGCTAATTAAAAAAAGAGCCGAAGAAATGGGTTATGTAAAAAACTCATCTGCTTTAGCGCTGAAAACTGGCAGGTCTAACAGCATTTTAATCTTTTTAAACAGTTTGTATAATCAGTATTTTTCAATAATGGCGACCCATCTTATTAAAGAAATTGATAAAGTTGGGTACCGTAGTACAATTTGTTTTACAGAAGGCTTTATTTTAGATGAAAATCAAGTAAGTATCTCGGAAGCTAGTCAAAATGCTGCAGTTATTTCGCTAGTGGAACCTACTGATGATATAGTTGAAATATTTAAAGAAAAAGATATTCCCTTATATATTGTGGGAATTAAACCTAAACAAAGTTATCCAAATTATGCGATAACTGATGACTATAGTGGTGGATATAAGGTTGGTGAATATTTCGCATATTCATCTTTTAAAAAAGCGGCTTATATTACAAACTCACCTTCAGAAACTTCATATCGACGTCGCCAAGGGTTTGTAGATGCAGTTTCTTCGTTATGCAATAAGACATATAAATCATTTCCGTTTGATGAAAATGATAATTATGAACAAATAGTTGATATTATTCATAAGGAAAAAATAGATTTTGTGTTTTGCTTTTCTGATTATTTAGGGCTTTTACTTAGAACACTACTGCATAAAAAATATCGTAATTATGAAACAGTAATCTTCGGCTTTGATAATGTTAGTGAATATATTGAAGTATTTGATCCGTTAAATTCTGTGGCAAGTGATGTTGGACAAATTGCAGAAGATGTTGTTGAACACATCATTAGTGTGGAACACAAGAAAACAACGGAGAAGTTTGAAAAGATTTATCCTGTCAAATTAGTAATTAAAAATTAATATTTGAAAAATTAGATGAATTGAGATGTACCCCAAATCCTGGACAATAGGAAAGGGGTATTTTCTTATGAGATATGTTAGAAACTGGGTGAAAAACTATGATGATTTAGGGGTTTTACCCATTGAATTAATAGTGGGGACACTATCTAAATTAGATAAGTTGAGAATAATGATTAGTTGTTGAAGTTCATCAATACTGATATCGTAATTATTTTTAATCCATTCTTTGAAAATGAATTTTGTCCCATTTAGTAAGTAAGTGTTAAAGTATTTAATATATTGTTTATTCCAAAAGCGGTGACCTTCACGCGCTAGCGAAACATATCCCGTATTAATAAAACGATTTTCAAATTCTTCATCAGTCGCATTTAAGAATAATACCCGAAAAATATTATCATTGTTTCGGATATAACTTAATAAAACACCAAGACTAGAATAGTCTTCATATTGAATATTAGCAACGAAGGCTGCTAAATTTTCTAATACGCCTTCTCTAATTTCCACTAATATGTCATTTATGACACTATAATGAGAATAAAATGTTGAGCGATTTAGTCCAGCGGTATTACATAACTTAGAAACACTGATATCATCAACACTAATATTTTGTTCAAGTAATTGTAAAAGTGCATTTCTAAGTTGCTCTTTAGTTTTGCGCGAACGTTGATTATTTATTACATTCATTAAAACATCACTTTCCTTCTTTATTGTCGTTTTATATCAACACATTGTTGTTATAATAAGTGTAGCATAATTACATAAAATAAAACATAAGCGAAAGATTAGAAGTATTACAGAGACTATGAAAATTGATTTTATGAAAGACTGGATCTTGACTAAAGATGATAATTCATCACTTTTAATTGATCTCCCTTATGACGCGATGATTAAAGAACAACGTTATCAGAAATGCGTAAATGGCAAAGAATCAGCGTTCTTCCCGGGTAAAAAATACACATATACTAAAAAGTTTAATATTAATAGAGATAATAATAAATATTTTGCTATTTTATTTGAAGGTGTCTATCGTAACGCAACAGTAAAGTTAAACAGCAAAAAAGTTGCATTTACCAAATATGGATTTACTGAATTTCTCGTGGATATTTCTCGCGATGTGTTTGATGGAGAAAATATATTAGAAGTTGAAGTTGATAATTCGCTAACGCCTAATGCCCGCTTCTATGTTGGTAGTGGTATCTATCGTCCTGTTACTTTAATCATTAAAAAAGAGAAGCAAATCGACATGATAAAAATAACAACAACCGATTATAAGAAGGGCAAAATAAATATTTATGTTGAAACGAAAGAGATTGTAAATGTCGCGATATTTGATAAAAATAATAATATTGTATATGAAGGCAAAGCAGGTGAAATAGTCATTCCTAATCACGAGTTATGGAGTGAATTTAGTCCGTATTTATATAAAGCAGTTATCACTACTTCCAAGGATAAAGAAGAAGTTACTTTTGGGATAAGAGCAGTGGAATTCATAAGTGGTCAAGGTCTATTTGTTAATGGCGTTAAAACAATCTTAAAAGGTGTTTGTCTCCACGCTGATAACGGGATATTAGGTGCTAATTCGTATAAAGAAGTAGAATATAATAAGGTTAGAAAACTTAAAGAAGCAGGCTTTAATGCGATTAGAAGCGCCCATAATCCTTGCTCCCGCTATATACTTGAAGCTTGTGATTATTATGGTGTCTATCTAATTGATGAACTATATGACGGATGGTATATTCCTAAAAATTACCATGATCATGCGCGTAATTTTTCGCGTGAACAATATACTGAAGACTTAATGAGTATGATTAATAAGGATTTAAATCATCCATCTGTCATTGCTTACTCTTTAGGTAACGAACTAACCGAAGTAGCTTATCCAAGAGGTTTAGATATTCTGCAAGAAATGACTGCTTTATGTCATGCTTTGGATGACACTCGGGTGGTAACATGCGGTATTAATTTATTAATATGTGTGTATGCGCAACTTGGACTTGGAATTTATAAAGATAAGGGAGAATATAAACCTTTTCCATTAAAAGATACAAAGGCACGCAAAGAAAAGAAAAGCGGCTCATCATTTTTTAATTATTGGATTCAAAAACTAGGGAAGATTTTATTTTTCATTTCAAAAGGCAAAAGAGCGGAGAAAATTGCACGAGAAGTTGCAAGTCGTTTAGATGTTATCGGCTTAAATTATGGCTCGTCACGTTATGATATTGATACTAAAAAATATCCCAAACGCTTGATGATAGGGTCAGAGACCTTTATTCAAGACATGCCATATAATTATAAAAGACTACATACATTACCAAACTTGATCGGTGATTTTTTATGGGTTGGATTTGATTATTTAGGAGAAGCTGGGTTTGGAGACTGGACATATTATTCTTATGGCGGATTGCCTGTAACATATGGCTCTGGTTTATTTGATATTTTAGGCAATAGAACTGCTCAACTTGACTATGCACAAGTTGCGATGGGTATCATAAAAAAGCCAGTAATTGTATTACGCCCAGTTAATCATTACAAAGAAACGCCACGTGTTTCGGCATGGAAATTAACTAACGCTATTCGTAGTTATAATTTCCATGGATATGAAAATAAAAGGATGATTGTTGAAGTTTATACGACCGCTCCTTACATCGAATTATTTCAAAATGAAAAATCACTCGGGGTACGCAGAGTTAAAAACAATATTGCCTTTTTTAAGGGTAAATATCAATTAGGGAAATTAAAAGCAATTGCCCTTGATAAAGATAAAAATATGATTAATAGTAACGAGCTTTCTTCAGGTGATAATAATCCGCATATCCATGTTGAATTAACAAAAGATACAATTACCACAGCCGCTAGTGATGTTATTTTTGGGAATATTGAAATCCATAATGATAATAACGAATTACTCCCATGTTATGAAGAGGAAATACAAATTGTAACAAGCAAATACCTCGAACTAATAGCGTTAGGCAGCGGACTTTCAAATAACAAAGAAGATTACAATTCAAATAAACATCATACTTATCGTGGACAATTAGGATTTGCAGTTAAAGCTAAACAAAAATGTGATGATTCTTATATAAAAATAAGTGGTAAAAACTTAGATGAAAAAGAAATAAAAATAAATATTATTGAAAGTGATGGAGGAAAACAAAAATGACAGACCAAGTTAAAAAAGAGCGGAGGAGATTATTTAATTTAAAGTTTTTTGATAGCAGAGTTAAAACACGAACAGTGTCTGCTAAAGAAAAATATTTAGGACATCTTATTGGTCCATTAGGATTGATTTTAATTGTCAATACGATTTCCGCGCTTGTCGAGAAATTTTTCACCCAACAAACAGCATTAATGTATGGTGCTGGAAATATTGAGATGATTAAACAAATGGGTAGTGTTTACCAAATTATGATGACAATTATTAAAATTCTAGGTGTTGGAATGGGGCTATTAATTTCATTTTTATTATCACGTAATAAATCAAAATATGGTCGCTTCCGCCCGCTATACTTAATTTTTAGCTTCTTTTCATTAGCGTGTGGATTTTTAATATTCTTATTTCCTGGAAATGTCATGGGAGAAAATTATTGGATTTACTTTTTTACTTTA
>JAAZIT010000457.1 GCA_012800685.1 Clostridiales bacterium | reverse complement strand
CACATCAAAATTGTTAGTAGCTTTTCTAGGATGTTTTATTGTACTGATATTACTCTATTCTGGAAACTTTTTAGTATCATATAAAACATATGGTTTTGGGGAAATATCAAGGCAAATTCAGTCAATATACGGTTTTGTTGGAAGTACGCTTAATATAACTGTTAAAGAGTTTTTTGTACTGTTTCTCGTTTCAAAGCTGTTTGTATATTTTGCATTTGCAGCAATTATTTATTTTGTTTCTGTCATTTCAAAATCCTCTATAGGGATGTATATTTCACTTGTAATTATTTTCGCTATTCAAAGTGTCATGTATTACACAATTCCTCAAACCAGTTACCTTTCAGCATTTGGAAATCTTAATATTGTTTCTTTTCTAAACACCTCAAGTATTTTCGAAAGATATCGTAATTTGAACTTCCTTGAAGAAGCTGTAAGCTGTATTCCAGTATTCATTATTGGAACGCTTTCAACTATTGTAATATTTTCAATTATTGGGGTTGTAGCATTTTCCAAGCAAGTTAGTTTTGGTAAAAGTAAAATTTCAACTAGCTTACAGGCAATCGTTGATAAATTAAGCATTATAAAAGGTTATAAAACAACAAACCTCTTTCTTCATGAATGCTATAAGATTTTTATTGGTGGAAAAGTAATACTAATCCTGTTAGCATTTGGGCTTTCAATATGGTATTTCTATACGCCACTTAGTGAGAGATTTGAATCAAGCACTGAGGCTTATTATAAACATTATATGATAAAGTATGAGGGAGCTCTTACTGATGAAAAACAATCTGACATTGACGCTGAAGCAGAATACTTTGACAAATTACAAATGGATTTAAATAAAGCGAGTACAGAAAGTAATGGTAATAATTACAATATTTTTATGGCATATCAAGAAGAGCTTATCCCGTTCCCTGCCTTCCAATTATTACAGCAGCATGCTGAATATCTTAGTGGAACGAATAAAGGAGAGTTTGTTTATGACTCAGGTTATAAGCTGCTAACTGGGGATCAGTCCGCTGGGAATAAAGATATACGGCTTGCACTTATCTCAATGACAATGCTTATTGCAGGACTTACATATGTTTACTCAATTGAATACAATACAGGCGCAAGCATTTTGCTACGTTCGAGCAGGAATGGGAGAAATAAAACCTTTGCCACTAAGCTAATAATTTCAGTTTTTATAACAACAGCAATTTTTATTTTAACATATGCGCCTTATTTCTATAATGTGCTAAAAGCTTATGGAACAAATGGTATATTAGCCCCCGCAAACAGTATGGATCATCTTGCTAACATTCCTGATTCTATATCAATAAAGTCATATCTTATTTTAATAAGTGTCTCAAGATATTTAATAATGTTAGTGGCAATGATAGTGATTTTTAGTATTTCCAAAAGATTGAAAAGCTTTATTTCAGCACTTGTATTAGAAACCACCGTGCTTATTTTGCCACTTCTACTGTCCTTGCTCGGAATTAAAGTGTTCGATTATATCTTACTTAATCCCTTTATAATAGCTAATCTGTTTTAACTTAGTT
>JAAZIT010000456.1 GCA_012800685.1 Clostridiales bacterium | reverse complement strand
CCGCTTCAAAGAACTTAGCTTGTGCGGCATCTCTTGCCTCTTTAGCTACAACTCTTATAGAACCAACAGCTCTTTGTCTAGCTTCGTTAACATCAATAATTTTGAACTCAACATTTTTCTTCAAAAGTTCCTCTAGCTTGTCATCACGTCTACTTGTAGCATGTGATGCTGGAATAAATATCTTAACTCCATTTGTAGAAACAAGAATTCCACCCTTAACAACGTTTGTTACAACGCCTGAAAGAATAGTGTTCTCCTCTTTAGCTGTAAGAATTTTTTCAAATCCCTTTGCAGCATCAACTTTCTTCTTAGAAAGTGTTACAAGACCGTCCTGATCGCTAATTTTTAGTACTATAACCTCAATCTCATCACCAGGTTTTACTATGTCTTCTGGTTTTAGATTTGGGTCATCTGTTAGTTCTGAAGCAGGAATAATACCTGTATGCTTAGTACCGATATCGACAGTAACTTCACTATTATTAACAGTGGTTATGTAACCGGTCACTTTAGCTCCTGTATATATTTTTTTGAAAGATTGCTCAAGAGCCTCCTCAAAATTAAATTCCTCGTCAGTAGTTAGAAAATCGCTCATTGTTTGTTGTACCTCCTTGATTATATAAGCCGGAGTCGATGCTCCAGCAGAAATCCCTATGAAATGTGAATTGGAGAAGTCCAAGTTTTTGATTTCGTCCGCTCCCTCAATTAGATAACACTTGCAGTAATTGTCACACACCTGTTTTAACTTTAATGTGTTTGAGCTATGACGCCCACCAACAATTATCATTATATCTACCTTTTGTGCAAGTTCAGCAGCCTCACGCTGTCTTTCAGCAGTTGCATTACAAATTGTGTTGAATATTTTAGCAGTTGGTAAATTATTGTTAATAATTTTTACACAGCTCTCCCAAACAGATACATTAAAAGTGGTTTGAGATACAATAGCAACATTATTCTTTTTATCAAGCTTTTCTAAAATAACCTTTAGTTCTTCCTCATCAGAAAATACATAGGCTTTATTAACACAATGCCCTTTTATCCCAATTACTTCTGGGTGATTAGGATCTCCTGCTATTAAAACCGAATATCCTTCTTTGGAATAATCATGGGCAATCTTGTGAATTCGCTCAACAAAAGGACAGGTTGCATCAATTATTTCAACGTTCTTTGCTTCAAGGCTTTCATATGTTTTAAGATCAACACCATGAGAACGAATCACCACTGGTTGTCCATCTTTTATCTGTGAAACCCTATCTACTGCTACAACGCCTTTAGCCTTGAGATCCTCTACCACATTATTATTGTGGATAAGCGGTCCCAATGTTACCAAATCCTCATAGTCATTTAACTTATTATACACTATTTTTACAGCTCTGTCTACACCAAAACAAAATCCAGCAGACTTTGCAATTAAAATTTTACAATTTATTAACATTTTCATCAACCAGCTTGTTAATCTCTTCCGATATTTTATTTTTAAGAATTTTTAGTGATTTAGGTGTAGTATCTATTACACCTATATCTTTAGGAATAATCGGAGGACCAAAAGCAACAATAACCTTTCTTCTAAATTTTAGCTTATCTTTAAAGCAAATTGCACATGGAATTATTGGAACTTGTGCAACAGCACCAACAAGAGCTACACCTGATTTAATTTTTCCCACAGTACCATCCTTAGAACGAGTACCCTCTGCAAAAATTAATAGATTTCTTCCCTTGTTAAGCTCCTCTAATGATTTTTCTATTGCTGTTGAATCGCCATTTCCACGTTTAATTGGAAAAGCACCTAAAAAGGTTATTAAGCCTTTAAAAAACTTATTTCCTTGAAAAAGCTCTTCTTTAGCCATAAATGAATAGGGTATTCTTGTTGGGATTGCAAGAAATACAGGGTCGGCATAGCTTCTATGAGTACTTGCAACTAAATTTGAACCGTCCTTAGGGCAATTCTCTCTACCCACGTATTTAAGACTATAACAAATCTTAAAGGCTGTCCAAATACATATTCTAATAAATCTATATACTATTTTAATCCAAAGCTTAATTGGCTTATTTCTCTCTACAGGTTGAATTGGCATTAGCTCTCTAAATCTAGCTGATTTTTTTGGTGTTGTTCTCTTTATAATTATTTCAGTAATCTTTTCTACAGCCTGCTCAAGGCTAAGCTCCGTTGAGTCAACCTCAATACCGTCCTCAGCCATTTTAAGCGGAGCAATCTCTCTATGGGAGTCATTATAATCACGCTTAATAATATCATCTAAAACCTCTTGATATGTTGAGGTATCACCTTTTTCTTGAAGCTCTTTAAATCTTCTATTAGCACGCTCCTCTGGAGTTGCAGTTAGAAAAATTTTAACGTTAGCATTAGGAAGAACAACCGTACCAATATCTCTTCCGTCCATAATAATATTATTTTTACGTGCAATATCCTGCTGTAAATCAAAAAGGAATGTTCTTACTGACGAAATAGCAGAAACATCTGATGCACCTATTGAAATTTCAGGTGTTCTAATAAGGTCTGAAACGTCCTCGCCATTTAATATAACCCTTTGCTCACCGTCCATATATTTAAGTTTAACATTAACATTATCAAGGTGTGCAGTAACCTGCTCCTCTGACTTTACATCTACATTAATTTTAATCATATAAAGTGCAATAGCACGATATAGCGCCCCTGTATCAACATAAACATATTCTAACTTTTTGGCGATTGCCTTTGCTATTGTAGATTTTCCAGCTCCAGAAGGGCCATCTAAAGCAATATTAATTCCCATAATAAAATTCTCCCTATATCTAAAAATTGTTTTGTACTAAGCTAAAATCTGTATTAATTTACTAAAGTTTCCCTAATAAAAATCACACCTTAAACAAGTCATTTTATCTTTTAATGGAAACTTAAATATTATATTTAATTAATCATTAGCCGACGCAAATGCTGTCGCAAATGCAATTTGTAAATTAAAACCACCTGTATAAGCATCTACATCAAGCACCTCACCAATAAAATAAAGACCTTTTACAAGCTTTGACTCCATAGTTTTAGGGTTAATCTCTTTAACTTGAACGCCACCACTGGTTATAATAGCCTCATCAACAGGTCTAAACTTATCAATAGTAAGTGTATAATTTTTTATCAAGCTAACAAGCTTTAGTCGCTCTTCCCTAGTTATCTGATTAACCTTCCTCTCTCCCTCAATACCACTTAGCTTTATAATAGTAGGTATCATTTTTGCTGGCAATAATTTTCCAAGTGAATTTTGATAATCACGATTTTTAGCATCAAGGAAATCTCGCTGTATTCTTTTATCAAGCTGTTCATCACTAAGAGCAGGCTTTAAATCAATAACAAGCTTGTATACGCCATCATTAATATCTGAAATATGTGAGCTTGCTGACAAAACTAGTGGTCCTGATACTCCAAAATGAGTAAAAAGCATTTCTCCTTGTTCTTTATAAAGTGGCTTTGCTTTTCCATCTTTAAGAACTGAAAGGGTTACATTTCTAAGTGAAAGTCCCATCATTTCAGAAGGCTCTTTTTCAACTGTAACTATTGGAACAAGAGACCCATTAGTTTTTGTAACTGAATGTCCTGCCTGTTTTGCAAGCTGATATCCGTCACCAGTTGAGCCTGTTCTCGGATAAGATTTTCCTCCAGAAGCAACAACAACCTTTTCACCATAATAAGTATTCTCACTACACTTAATGCCTTTAATACATTTATTCTCAATAATTAGCTTTTCAGCTTTATCAGTAATAAACTCAACATCTACTTCACGACACTCCTTTTCCAGAGCGGAAACTATGTCGGACGATTTATCACTTTGTGGAAATACTCTATTACCTCTTTCGGTTTTTAGAGGTACTCCGGCCCACTCAAAGAAATTAATAGTATCCTCTGGAGTAAATCCATTAAGGGCTGAGTACATGAAACGAGGATTCGTGGGAATGTTTTTTAAAACAGTTTCAACATCACAATTATTAGTGACGTTACATCTTCCCTTACCTGTTATAAGAAGTTTCTTTCCCAATAGCTTGTTTTTTTCGATGACAGCAGTTTTCTTACCAAATCTACCAAAATGAACGGCAGCAAAAAGTCCTGCTGCACCACCGCCAATAATAATTACATCATACATTTATTCTTTAGACCTATCCTTATTATACACGTCATATTCGTCCCAAATTTCTTCAAGCTTTTCAAAGGTTTGTGTAACCCTTTCTCTAGCTCTTATAGAAACAGCAACAATTAGTGCGTTTATTAAGCTTAAAGGTGCAACAAGTGAGTCAACAAAAGAAGCCATATCACTTCTTGCAATAAGCACGTTATCTGAATATGGAACAAGAGGAGAAAACTTGCTGTCAGTAATAGCAATTACCTTTGCCCCATTAGTTTTTGCGTATTTAAGTGCAGTAACAGTTTGATTCGAATATCTAGGAAACGAAATTCCAATAATAACATCATTTTCATCAATTCTTAAAATCTGCTCAAACATTTCACTTGCAGTTGAAGCTGTAACTAGCTTAACGTTTGGGAAAATAAGATTGAAGTAATATTTTGTGAATGATGCTAGTGCAGCAGCACTTCTCGCTCCAATTATGTAAATAGTTTTGCTGTCCATAATCTTATCAACGCATTGATTAAAATCCTCTTGAGATGACTCCTCAAGAGTTTTTCTAATACGCTCCATATCAAGATTTAGAACCTTTTCAAGAACATTACTGTCTCCGATTTGGTCTGATGTGACATCAATCCGCTGAACAGCTGTAAGCTTATTTCGCATTACCTCTTGAAGTGCTTTTTGAAGTGCTGGGTAACCATCAAACCCAAGTTCTGAAGCAAATCTAACAACAGTAGATTCACTTACCCCAACAGTACCTCCTAGCTTTGAGGCTGTCATAAAAGCAGCTTTATCGTAATGCTCTAGGATATAGGTAGCAATAAGCTTATGCCCCTTTGACATTTGCGGAATCTGCTGCTCTAATTTCGAAAACAAATCATTATTCATATCGGTTTCCTCACTATTCCCATAAACTGTCCTGTAGTTTAAGGATTCTTTCTCTTCTTAATTTAGTTTCCTCATTGTCAACAATATATTCACCTTTGCTTTTTGCTAAAACGTCCCCCGCTTTTACATCTGCTGGAAGCTTTGAGCGTTCAATAATAATCATTGTTTCTTCTTTATTTCCAATGATTAATTCACAAACTGCAAATCCTTCTTCTATTCTATCAATAATTAACATATACATATCCTTTTACTTTAATAAATTATTCCCCTTTGAATCCACAACATTAAGACCTTTTCCGTCAGATTCAAATACAATTGTACTGTCACTAGCCGTATTAAATACATAATCACAATAACTATTAACTCGCTTTAAAGCGTCCTTATGTGGATGACCATAGCTGTTTCCCTCTCCACAAGAAATAACTCCATATTCAGGATCAATTATCTCTAGCATTGCTTTTGAAGATGAATTACCACTACCATGGTGACCAAGCTTAAAGACCTTTGCCTGAATATTTATGTTAGATTTAACAATATCTTTTTCAGCAGACTTCTCATTATCACCAGTAAATAAAAACGTGTTTTCTCCGTGAGTAACACGAGTTATAATTGAATAATCATTTAAATTTTTATATACTCCAATTGGTTTGAAAACCTCTACTTTCGAGTCACCAAGTTCTAGAACCTCATCTTTAGCTTGTCTTATTTTTAACCCATTATTCTTAATTGTTGTAAGTAGCTTTTCATATGTAGCAGTTGTTGGTGTCATATCATCTGGCACCTTTGGCATTATAATT
>JAAZIT010000455.1 GCA_012800685.1 Clostridiales bacterium | reverse complement strand
TAAAATATTATTTAAATAATATTTTCTTACCAAAAAATCACTTAGTATAATTTAGAAAAGCTGGGCTTTAAATTAAAGTCCAGCTTTTTTGTTCTAATTTAATAAAAAATCTAATATTAACGACCAAAAGCCGTAATCTATTGACTTTTTTATAAAAATACGTTATTATATGTATAGCTAAATTATTAACGAAGTCTTTTTTTAGACTTACATTTTTATTTTAAGTAATAATTTAAATTAGGATGCTAATTAATACAAAATTTAAAATAGGACTTATATTATTGTTATAATTAGATTTTATATAATAGAGGGGTATGTATATGAAAAGATTTTTTTCTATAATATTGGTTTTGTTAATGATAATTCTTAGTACAGGTTGTTCAGATAAGAAGAAGCTACTTAACCCATACGAAAAGCCAGTACAAACTTTGTTTTCTTCCCTTAACAGACAGGATTCTAATTCGTACATAAATAGCTTTGCCTCGCCAATTGTTAAGGAATATAAGAATTCAGAAGCTTATGATTTATTACTTGCTGAAACTGTTTTTTCTCAAATTGATGAACAGATTGATTTTAACATTACTGCTTTAACCTATGAAATTGAGGATAAAACTGAAATTCAAGGAGAAGATTTAAAAAATCTTTCAGACCAAATTCAAAAGGGTTTAGACCTGAAAAAAGCGTATTCTCTAAACCTTAATATTGAAACAAGACAGCGAATAACCGTTTATTCATGTAAACTAGATATTGTAGTTGGAAAAATCGGTTCTAACTGGTATATTTGTGAATCACCTAATTTTAAATTTGATTTTTCAGCTAGCTAATAATAATTTTATAAAAACTAAAAACAATAAATAATAAATTATAAATAATGGAGGGACTAATATGTCTGTTTTCTGTAAAAATTGTGGTAATCAACTATTAGATACTGCGAAGTTTTGTAATAAGTGCGGAACACCTAACGACTATATAAAACCAACTGAGGAGAAAAACTATTGTAATTCATGCGGAAGAGAATTGCCAGTTGGTGAAAGCATTTGTGCTAAGTGTGTATCAAAAACAAATATGCCTAATGTTACAATGGACGAAATCAATGTGAACTATGGTCCTGGTAATGCTGGAACTACTGCTCCAGCACCAGCACCACTAGGTATGCAGTCAGCTCAGGCTGTTCCAGTGCAACCTAATCTAGCACAATCTGCACAAGCGCAATCAGCCCCAATTCAATCTAAACCAATGCAATTTACCCCTACTCCAGCACAGCCTGTACCTATGCAACCAACAACAGCACCAATGCGTGTTGATGCAATGAATGCGAATATTCCAATGCCGAATAATCAAGCACCATCTGTACCAATTCAAGAGGCCCAAGGACAATCCGAGCCTATTCAAGCTGTACCAGCTCAGGCTGTTCCAGTTGATGCTACGCCAATACAAAACATGCCAATTCAGGGAACACCAGAACAAAATACACCAATTCAAGGCGCCCCAGTACAAAGTGCGACAGGAAATAGCTCTTGGTCTAGACCTGCACAAAACAATAATCAAGCTATTTCTGCAAATACAACTGCTACTAGTGGTATTCTTCCAGAACAGTCTATTTATAACAATACTTCCCCTGACTATGCATTTCCAGCAGATGATAATGCTGTTCCAGGAAAAAACCCATCAAAGCTAGTTCGTGTAATTCTAGCTATTATTATTGCAGCTATTATTATATTTGACTGTTTAATTCTTTTTACTGATGTTATTTTCAAAAGAGAGGGTACTGAAAAAAGTGCCATGAGAGTTATTTCAGTTGAGCAGCTAATTGATTCCTAATAATATATAATACTAAAAAGCTGCGTATCTATTATTTGCAGCTTTTTTATTACCAAAATTACTAATAAATACTTACAGAGGTGACCATTATGGCAAAATTCTGTTCAACCTGCAATACTAAATTAAGTGAGGATAGTCCTATTTGCACTACATGCGGACAACCAACAGATACAGCAATAATTACTGATCCAAATCAAAGAGAGGATAACGGTACAGCTGTTAAATCCGTTCCTAATTATCGAGTTATAATTGGACTAGCAATTGTACTTTCAATTATAGTTGTAATAGTTGCTTTAATAACATCGTTATCGGGAGACAGTACTGGATATCATGGTGTTGTAACAAAATATTTTAAGGCTATTAAAGATAAAAATGGGAGCGTCCTTATAGAAACCTATCCTAAAAATTTAGTTGAGAATACTAAAAAAAATCTTTATCAAACCGGCTTTGACACTGTTAATGAATACTATGCCACTGAGGCTAAGGGCATTAAAAAGGAATATGAAGACGAGCTTGGTAAAATTAAAAGCATTTCATATAAAATAACCAATACGGACAGACTAACTAATAACGAGATAAAATTTGTTGAGGGGTTTGTTATAAACGCAGATACTGGAAACAAGGTTAATGTATCAAAAGGCTATAACTTAGATTTAGGTGTTAAAATTAAGGGCAGTGACAAGTCCTCAACCATTAAATATAAAGCAGTAGTTTTTAAAGCTGATGGTGACTGGTGCATATTAAATATTGAGCGAGACGAATAGTTGGTACTGATGTTTTTCAAATGAGCATTTATAATATTAAGCCTTGCATTTTATCTTTTAAAAGGAGGAATTTTTATGTCGAGATCCTGTTTAAAGTGTGGGACTAAGGTTGATAATGATACCCCTGCTTGCACTTCCTGCGGCGAGCCAATTACACAAGTTGAACCTCAAAAGAAAGTTGGATACAATGCTCTATATCTTCTTTTAGGGGCAATAGCTATACTTTTAATACTTATTTTTATTATAATTATACCAATTGTAACTGGTGGCTTTGATAAGATTAAAGAGCTTTTTCAAGCCCTAAATATAAATTAAATAAATTTATTTAAAGTCAAAAAACTAAATATCTATGGAAATAAGTAAACGCCCTTAAAAAAATAGGGCGTTTTTTACGTTTACAAATTCTAGGTTAAAGCTTTTCTCTTTTAAATTCCTTTAAAACTACTTTTCTAAGTAAAATAACTGCTGTTAGATTAGGAATAATCATAAGTCCGTTAAAGGTATCTGAAAGTCCCCAAACAAGCTCTAGGCTTGTTACAGCACCTAAAAAAGCCGACAATGAAAACAAGATTTTGTATAAATATTTTGTTTTAGGGAAAATATATTTCCATGCCTGTTCCCCTATAAAGCTCCAACCGATAAGAGTTCCAAAGGCAAAAAAGATTATTGATAGAGCCACAAATACTCCTCCAAAGCTATGAAAGCTTTTTTGAAAAGCATTTACAATAACCTCGCTTCCTCCTGTAGCATAGTCGGTTTTTGTAACAAGTACAACTAGTGCCGAAAGGGTGCAGATTACAATTGTATCAACAAAAACCTCAAAAACCGCCCACATACCTTGATTTACTGGCTTGTCAACTTGAGAGCTTCCATGTACAGCACAGGTTGTTCCAAGCCCTGCCTCATTTGAAAAGATACCACGTTTAAAGCCAGTAGCTATTACTGTTCCTATTCCTCCACCAACTGCTGATTTAACGCAAAAAGCCTCTGAGAAAATTTTTTGAAAACAAGGAATTATCTGATTGTTATTTATCGCAATAATTACTAGGCATCCAATTATATAAAATCCAGCTATAAAAGGAATTGTTCTTTCGGTCACTTTTCCAAGACGATTACTACCACCTGCAATTATAATAACGAGTACTATTGTCACTAAAAGCCCCACAATGAACGGTGGTATTTTATATTCAGAAAGGGCAGTGGCAATTGAATTTGATTGGGTCATATTTCCCATTCCAAATGACGCTAGGACACAACAAAATGCAAAAAATCTTGCCATCCATTTTGCGTTAAGTCCTTTTTCCATGTAATACATTGCACCACCACGATATTCACCATTTGGCATTTTTTTTCGAAAGATCCCCCCAATAACATTTTCAGCAAAAGCCGTCATCATTCCAAAAAAAGCTGAAACCCACATCCAAAAAATAGCTCCTGCTCCTCCAGTTGCTAAGGCGGCGGCAACTCCAGTTACAGAGCCAGTTCCTACTGTTGCTGCGAGAGAGGTAAAAAAAGCTTGAAGTGGGGAAAAGCCCTTTTTATCACTTTTGACTTTACTTTTTTTGCCGAAACAACTCCCAATTGTGGCTTTGAAAATTCTTTTAATTCCACGAAACTGAAAAAAACTCGTCCTAAAAGTGAAATAAATGCCTACGCCTAGCATAAGTATAATAACAGGGATTCCCCATACAATAAAGTTGATTTTACTATTTATAAGTAATATTACTCTTTCCAATTTTATCCCCCAGTTTATTAAAATTTATTAAAAAAATTCACATTTAAATGTTATACTAGATTATATATGATTTATTTCTAAGCTATTTGCTTTTTTTACATATAGCTAATAACCATGAATTGAGGACAATCATTATGAAAAAATTTAGACCAAGCCGATATGCCCTTCACTTTCTTCGAATAAGCATGATTGGTATTTCTGTTTTGGCTACTTATTTATTTCTTCGATATTTAAGCCCCTACCAAATACTTATGTATGTCTTAATAGGATTATTCTGGAGTATGACTTTCCTCTTTGGAGTGATTCTTCTTCCAATTTATTTTTCCAGAACAACCTATAACGTTTCACAAGAGTTTGTTATGAAAAACTCAGGTATGATTTTCACAAGTAAACAGTTTATGAGAGGAAGCTCTATTCAGTATATTACCACCTCAATACTTCCCCTTTCATCAGCAACATCTTTTAATTTTATAATAATAAATGCATTAGGAGGAAAAATGATTTTGTCTTTCCTCTCAAAATCAGATGCCCTTGAAATAACTGCTACACTTAATAGGGGTATTGAAAAAAGACGTTAGTAGTTAGTAGTTAGTAATAACTTTAAAGCTAATTCTCTTGTACTTAATAATTACCCACTTACCAATTTAACCAATTCAATTAGCCTAAAAAGTTTTTAAAAAGGAGGTGCATAGATTTTGAAAAACAAAAAACAAATTCACAACAGGGTTCTTGAAAAGCAGAAAAAACGTCTTCTTACAGAAAGACAACGAGTTAAGGATCAAGCTCGACATATAAAAGGGTTTTTCAGAAAACGTCAACACCCAATTAAAATACTTGGGTATACTTCTAGGAGCTTTTGGCTTGTTCTTATACCTCTTACACGAAGTCTTATTTCTATGAGATTTGACTTAGCCACGTGGCTCAAGGGTTGGTGGCTTGATATTGTAGTTATTATTTTAATTTTTGGATATGCCTTTTTACGGTGGTATTTTATAACCTTTTCAATACAAACCGATCATATAAAAACTCGAACAGGGTATTTTGGTCTTTTAGAAACTAAAATATATTACAGCCAAATATGCTCAATATCTGCATCACAGGGGGCATTATATAGACCTTTTCGTGCGTTTAAGCTTTATATCGATACGAACAGCGGCTCAACCTCATCATCAGACATTAACCTTGCCTTTAAACAATCTGATGTAAATAGGCTTTTTGCATATGCAAAATCCGAAAAGAATGACAAGCTTAAATTCACCTATAAGCCAAAAAAAGCTAGCCTATTAGTGTTTTCACTTCTCTTTTCATCAACACTTTCAGGAGTTATCCTTTTTGCCACCCTTATTATTCAAGCCTCAAGAATAGTCGGACGTGAGCTTGAGGAGCGTTTTTTCTATACGTTTAATGAATTTATGAAAACTCTGGCAATTAAGCTTCCTCGTTATATTATAATGGTCGCTTTAGTTATTATTCTCGGCTGGCTTTATTCTTTTTTAGTTAATCTCGCCCGCCACTGGAGCTTTACGGTAAGTCGTGTCGACGATAAATTTATTATTCAAAGTGGTATAATAACTAAACGTGCTCATATTCTTTCAGCAGACAAAATAAACTACGTTGACATTCAACAAAGCTTTCTTATGAAAATCTTTAATATTTGTTCAGTTCAAATTCATTGCAGCGGGTATGGAAAAGCAAAGCGTGAGATAGCAGCTTTAATTCCCATTTCAACTTTCTCCGAGGTTTCAAGCTCTCTTAAAATGCTTATGCCTGATGTTCCCATTCCAAATATTCAGCTAAAGCCTAGGCTTCGGAATATTATGAGGTTTTTATGGCCTCCTATTATTCTATGTCTTTCTATTCCTGTAATTGCATTTGTTCTTACTCATTTTCTTCCTGATTGGAATGAAATGATACGATTTGTTGCAATAATTGCTGAAATACCTGCAATATGGCTTCTTATTGTAAAAATTGCTTCGGCATACACCACTGGTATTGGCTTTAATGATAATTTTGCCACCTTAAGCTATTGCAAGTTTTATAAATTTCATAATGTAGTTGTCGAAAAGGATAAAATTTCAAAGCTTTCCTATTTGCAGACACCATTTCAATATTTAAAGAAAAATTGTAATCTTAAGTTTTATACTCAAGGCGAAAGCATAAACTGTCACACCGTAAAGAACTTTCCTCTTGAAAAGGCAAATACTTATTTATATGATAACAATATAACGAAAATATAAAAGACAACTAAAATGTTTCATGCTTCTAGTTGTCTTTTATTGCACAAAAAAGCCTTGTCAAAACGACAAGGCTTTTTTTAATATTTTAATAATATCATCTGATTCTCTAATACCAATTAGCCAACAAGTCCTGAACGTGAAACACCCTCAATAAAGTATCTCTGCAAGAAAGTGTATAGAACAAGGATTGGAGTAATTGATAACAAGCATCCCGACTGCATCCAAACAACTAACTGTCTTGGTGAAACTGTTTTGTTCTCAAATAATTGAGCCTGAAGAGTTCTATCCAAAATCTTTAGTGTTAGTGCCATTGTCTCGTTGTTTGTGAAGAATGATGTAGAAACATAGTAATCATTCCAGTACCAAACAATTGAGAAAAGGAATACTGTTAGAAATGATGATGCAGCGTTAGGAGCCATTACCTTAACAAAGGTTCTTAATGGTCCACAGCCATCAAGGTAAGCGGCATCTTCAAGTTCTTTTGGAAGTCCCCTAAAGAACTGTCTAAAGATAAATATGAAAAGTCCCGCCTTAATACCATTAGCAAATAATGCTGGCGCATACATAGTAACCGAATTATTTATAAGAGAAATTGTAGCTTTACCAGTGAATAGCTTAACAAGACCAAATCCCTTAAAATATGAGAACTGTAGGAAAAGTGGAATTGAAGTAATTTGTGGTGGAACGATAATCATAAGTACTACAATCGCAAATAAAATACCTTTTCCCTTAAACTTAAATCTAGCAAATCCATAGCCTGTAAGAGCACAAGATACAACAGACAAAAGCGAAGCAATAATGTTTAGCTTAACTGTATTGAAAATCGTCGTTCCATAATTCATAACCTCAGCTGTTTGCTTGATGTTGTCGAGCGTTAAGCTTTTTGGTATCCAAATAATTGATGGGTCCGACATTTGCTCATTAGGTCTAAAAGCTGTTGAAATCATAAAGATTAGTGGATACAAGATGATAAAACAAAGACCAAATAATATGAAAAATCTAAATATTGGCCAGATAGCACTGCTCATTGCTCTATTTCTGTTATATCTTCTCTCCTCGGGTGAAAGATCTGGCTTTATTCCAGAAGCCTTAATTGCTTTTTTCTTTGCAATTTTAGCCGCTTTCATTTCTTTTTCAAACTGTTTTTCTTCTTTTCTTGTTGCCAATTCTATTCCCCCTTTCCTATTCTACCTCATAGTAAACAAACTTGTTGACTATGAGAACTATAATTGCTAGAACAATTGCTACAATTCCAAAGTAGAACCAAGCCATTGCCGCACTATATCCATGTTTCCAAGACGAGGCTTGAGTTGTTACCTGTTGCATTACTGCGTTAGTAGGGTCTACGAACGAGTCCACAACCGTATAAACTAAGCTCGCTAGAATCATTGGGCTGATGTAAGGAATAGTAATCTTCCAGAAGAATTCCCAAGAAGTTGCACCTTCCATTTGGGCTGCTTCTTTTGCGGAATGTGGAATATTTTGAAGCGCTGCAATAAACAGCAATATCTGAATACCAGCATTCCAAATGAGGTTAAATATACTATCCGTCAGGGTAGTAATAATATTTGTGACTGATTCACTAATGTTATAAATTCCTAAGAATGATAAAAGCTGGTTAACTAAGTCTGTCTCAAAAAGTGTACTAAACTGCTCAGCACCACCCGCATATCCACCAGTGTTCATGTTACCATTAATGATATCAAAAACTGGTCCAGTTGCAATGATAACTGGTAGGAAAAATACTGCTCTTGCAAATGTTCTTCCTTTGAATTTCTGATTAAGAATAATTGCAACAAAGATTGAAAATATAATAATCAATGGTGTTTTTAAAGCAACCTCACCTAATACTGAGGTTAGGTTTTGTGTATAGTTTGAGTCATTTACTACTGCATTAACATAGTTTTCAAGTCCTATAAAAGTCTTTTCCATATATCCTGTCTTAGGTGCAGTTTTGTTAAAGGAATAAATCAACGAGTTGATTGTTGGAAGAATGAAAAAGTATATTGTTCCAATAAGCCAAAGTCCGATAAATCCATATCCATAAAGACCTTTTCTTCTCTCGTATGAGATTTTTGAACGCTTGACACTTTTTGGTGGAGTAAGGGCGGCAACCTCATCGGCTGTTATCTTACCCTTATCTGCAACAATTTCCTCCGAAGTCATGTTTGCAGCTGTTTCAGCAATTTCTTCCTGAGAATCTAATTTTTTATTATCTTTCATTAGCCTTGCAAACCTCCTTCTAAAGCATTAGTTAAATCAATATTTGTGCCGTTAACACTAACAGTTGAGTTAACTGTATCAACCTTTACAACTGTTGAATTATTATAAGTTGTTGTAATAACTCCTGTGTCTTGATTAATTTGATAATCTGTAATAATCATTTCACTTACCTGTGAAAGTACGCTATCGGCAGCTTTATACTGCTCAACTGCTGTGGAAATCCAACCCTTATAATTTGCATAATACAAATCTGCATAATCAGTATCAATTAGCTCATATGAATTCTCATAAATCATATCAAAATGAATAGCTGAACCTGATGCTAGTGATAGCAAGAATACTTCTTCTGCGTTTGAGTTAGCGTTAATTGGTGTTGATGAATATGGAACATATCCATGTATTACCATTTGATATAATGGAATATCATAATCAACTATATTATACTGGCTAGAGTATACTGGAATATTTGTGATGTGATTTGCGTAAGGGATCACATATGAGTTAGCCTCATCTGCAAGAACTCCCCCTAGCTTTGAAGCGGCATCAGCATAACCATCAATTATTGTGTTCATGGTTGATTCTCTGCTCTTAGCATTTTTCTTTGAGAAGTCTGTTACCAAAGTATTTGAATAATCACCAAATCCAATATTATCAACTGAATTTTTATCAAAGCTTGAAATCATTTGGTCAAATGCCTTAGTGTATGCGTTTGGAGTTAAAAGTGCTGGAGCTTTTCCAGTTATCTGTACTCCGAAAGCTGTACTAAACTTACTTTGTCTTGATTGAGCATTAGATACTCTAATTGCTGTACTATTAAGTGTGAAATATCCCC